>CAZVTL010000057.1:0-1375 GCA_964630075.1 uncultured Tangfeifania sp. | reverse complement strand
CGGGCAGTACATCGCCACACTTGATCACAAAGTTGTCGAAGAGGTATTGACACAAGCCAGACTGGAACTTGAGGCTGCCATGGTCATTGTAGAAGATGCCAAACTGGATTCCAATTTGAGTTTAAGCAACTACCGTGATCTGATTACCAACTCCCGAAGTGATTTGGAAGAACGAAAGATTGTCCTGGCCGAGTCAGTTTACGAATCTCCCTCGGTAATCAAAAGAGCTGAAATGGATGTTGCCAAAGCAGAGCGAAAACTGGAACAAGACATCAAGGGTCTGGTCATGAGACAACGTCAGGTCAGCTCGCAAATGGAAAGGAGAAACATTGATTTCAGGTTGAAGGAAAAAAGAGTCAATGATTTGTTGCAGGTCTACGATGCATTGATTATCAAGGCACCCAAACCGGGAATGGTCATCTACGCCAGGGATAGATTTGGCATAAAAATCCAGGTCGGATCTGTTCTGACACCCTGGAGTCCAATTATTGCAACACTGCCCGATATGACGCGAATGATTTCGGAGACCTACATCAACGAGATTGATATAGCTAAAATAAAGGTTGGGCAAAAAGTAAAACTTACCATCGACGCGTTTCCTGACAAGGAGTTAAAAGGGGAAGTTATTTCGGTTGCAAACATTGGACAGCCAATGCCCAAGAGCGATTCCAAGGTATTTTCCGTTAATATCCGTGTTTTCGGTAGTGATCCTGACCTGAAACCTGCCATGACCACAGGCAATTTGATTCAGACCGGAGTCTACAGCAACAAACTCTATGTTCCAACAGAGGCAGTTTTTGAAACCGATTCCACCAAATTTGTCTACCGTAAAACCAGTAAAATTACCAGGCAGATTGTTAATCTTGGGGAAGAGAACGAAGACCATGTCATCATCAACAAGGGAGTTGTTGAAGGAGAGATTTTGTTGTTGAATGAACCTGAGAAACTGGAAGATATTGAGACTGTTGGTTGGGAGATTTATCAGGAACAACTGGACAGACAAAACGAGCGCCAAAAAAAGGGGAACCAGCCCGAAAAAAAGGATTCAGCAAAGCAGGTCAATGAAATCCAGGTAAAACATTAGCCATCTTCCGGGTATATGATTCAATCCAACATTCATGCTTCGAAAAAATCTCCAATGAACATCAAAGCCTTTTATACCAGGTATTCCTACAATGTCCAGATCGCCCTGGAAGATATTGTGGCCAACAAGGTAAAATCATTGCTGACGGCATTGGGAATAATTTTTGGCGTGGCTGCAGTCATCAGTATGCTTGCCATTGGTAACGGCGCTGAGCAGGAGATTCTTGAACAGATCAAAATGGTTGGCGTTAACAATATAATCGTCACACCTGTACTGCAGTCAGACCAGGCC
>CAZVTL010000056.1:0-17596 GCA_964630075.1 uncultured Tangfeifania sp. | reverse complement strand
AAACATTTCAAACATTTCAAACATTTCAAACATTTCAAACATTTCAAACATTTTATCAATCCTCTGCCAACAATCCCTCTTTCAACCGATGCAATTCGGCTACCTGCTCCCGGCTCACCGTCGGATAGGCCAGATCCATGCTATCCAGGGCATGAAGGATAGCCGCAGCAACCACCACACGGGCGTAGTGTTTGTTGTCGGCAGGAACTACATACCATGGGGACCTTTCGGTGGAAGTTTTTTGGATTAAATTTTCGTAGGCATCCATGTACTCCTTCCAGAATTTCCTTTCGGAGAGGTCTCCCTTGCTGAATTTCCAGTTCTTTTCGGGTTGCTCGATCCTTTCCAGAAAACGTTTTTTCTGCTCCTTTTTCGAAACATTCAGGAAGATTTTAACCAAAAGGATCCCATTGTTGTTCAGGTAAGACTCAAAATGGCGGATATCTTTCAGCCGCTCTTTCCAGATCTCCTCGGTAATCAACTTTTCAGGCAATTTTTGTGACCTCAGGATCTCTTCATGTACCCTTACCACCAAAACCTCTTCGTAATAGGAGCGGTTGAAGATGCCGATCCTTCCCCGTTCAGGAAGATTTTTCATACAACGCCACAGGTAGTCATGATCCAGCTCCTCCGCTGTTGGCGCCTTAAAGGCAGTTACCTGGCATCCCTGGGGGTTTACTCCCGACATCACATGTTTGATGGCACCATCCTTACCGGCAGCATCCATGGCCTGGAAGATCACCAGCAGTGACCATTTATCCTGGGCATACAACTTGTCCTGCATCTCCGAGAGCATTTTTACCCCCAATCCCAAAAGCTCCCGACCATGATCATTGCCTGCTGCTTCAAATTCCTCGTCAGCATCATGCGAAAAATCTTTTAACCTGAACTCCTCTTCCCCGGTAACGCGGTATTTTTTGGAGAATTCACCGGCAAGGGCCAGAGCATCCTTGCCGCTCATGACGGATATTTCATCGATCTTCTTCATTTTATGCACATTATTAAATCAATGGTGGTGCCTTCTTTTGATCACCCCACCCGAAGCCTCCTTGATGGTATTGGCGAAAACGAAAGCATTCGGATCAACCTGGTAGACCAGATTCTTCAATTTTCTAAGTTCAAGTCTTGAAATTACAGTAAAGATAATGTCGCACTCTGCACTGATTTCAAACTTCCCCGGCAGGAAGCCCCGCTCTCCTTTGTAGATGGTAATGCCCCTGCCCATATCATTGACCAGCTGGTATTTTATCAACTCACTTTTCCCGGAGATGATGGTTACTCCGGTATGTGCCTGAATCCCCTCCACCACATAGTCAATACACCTGGTGGCAGAAAAATAGGTTAATACGGAATAAAGGGCTGTCTCGATACCGAACTGAAAGGCAGCAACGGCAAAGATCAGTACATTGATGCCCAAAATAATCTCCGTGATGGTAAAGGATGTTCTTTTGAGGGTGTAAAGTGCCAGTACTTCAATCCCGTCCAGTGCGGCGCCTGCACGCATCACCAATCCGATTCCGATTCCGAGGAATACCCCGCCAAAGATGGATATCAGCAATTTGTCAGAAGTTAGTGCCACGTCCGGGATGAGTGTAAGGCTCAGTCCCAGCATGATGACGCTGAACAAGGTACGGAAGGCAAATCTGCTGCCAACAGAGAAGAAACTTACTATGATGAACGGAAGATTTAGCAGCAGTATGGCGACGGCAAGGTTGATGTGGTACAATTCATGCACCAGCAGGGAGATTCCGGTGATTCCACCATCAAAAAAGTGATTCGGAACCAAGAATCCTTTCAGTGCGTATCCTGCAAAAATGACTCCGACAACGACCAGGAGAAAATCCTGAAGAAGCTCGCTGACATTGATTCTTTTCGCCGCAACAAAGGCCGATTCAAGCCTCTTTTTCAACTCCTTCAACTTCTCTTGTTTGATTGCATCGCGCTCCCTGATGGCAGTTTGGGTATGGTATTGATGAGAAGTTAAAAATTCAACCTGCCGGAGCAGCCAGTCGACTTTTGTCTTCACCACACCCGTCTTCTTCAACTCCTGGAACAATCTGTCTGCATAATAATCATACTGCTCCGTTCCAAGATAAAATAGATCTGCATCACAGAGAATCTTTTCACACAAATCGATAGGCTTAGCATGAAGTTTTGTTGCCATGATCATGTGACATACCCTTTCAATCTCCTCCGGAGTGTATTCATAATCAAGGAGTTGTTTCCTCGCCAGCATACAGGAGAGCTCCTCATGCTCTTTGTGGTGTTGCAAATAGCCAGCATCGTGAAACAATGCTGCGGTCTTCAGCAAAAGCAGCTCATCCCCTGAAACACCTTCCGATAAGGCCAGATGCTCCGCAAATTCAATGACACTTCTGGTATGACTGGCATCATGATAGGTGAGATAGGCCGGCAGACCGATCTCCATTTTTTCCATCAGGAAGGCATACACCTTATCGTAGCGCATGTTTGGTTTTTTGGTAACAATTAATTCAGTACTTCATACAACCTCACCTCTTCTGCCTTATTTTTCAGGCTTGCCATGCCAATTAGCCTGCAATTAAAGGATTGTTTGACCTTTTCGTAACCAGCTTCTGAAATGACAATTTGACCAACTCCTGCCACCCTTTGCAATCGCTGGGCAGTGTTCACGGTATCACCGATTACCGTATAATCGAGTCTTCGCAAGGTTGCCGACCCTATATTCCCCGAGATCATCTCTCCGCTGTTGATTCCAACAGAAACCTTTGGAGAGAATACCCCATTCTCCTGCAAGGAATCTATCTTGTTGCGGATCGAGAGACAGGCATCTATCGCCCTGTCGGGATGGTATGGCCCCTTGAAAACCGCCATGACACAATCCCCAATGAATTTGTCAATGATACCTTCCTGGGCAATGATCTCCTTGACCATCAGGTCAAAATAGCTATTCAACATGGCTACTACCGTATCCGGATTCTCCTTTTCACTGATGGAGGTGAAACTACAAATGTCTATAAAAGCGACGGTGGCCTCCACGGTTTCATTGGCCATAATTGATGACTCGTATTCACGGCTACCCATAAAATTCAGGACGTTTTCATCCACATACATCTTCAGGATATTGTTCTCCTTGATTGCCTTTAACGTCTCCCGAATCAGATTTACGTGCTGGATCGTCTTCTCCATGGTTAGCTCAAGGTCCTCAAAATTCACTGGCTTCGTCACAAAATCAAAGGCACCGCGGTTCATGGCTTTCCGAATGTTCTCCATGTCGCCATAGGCTGAAACCATCACGGTCTTTACAAGTGGCTTAAATTCATTGATTTTGGTCAGCAAGGTAAGCCCATCCATTTCCGGCATGTTGATGTCACTCAGCACAATCTCCACATCCGGATACTCCTCCATCTTCTTCAAAGCATCGTTGCCATTCACCGCAAAAACGAACTCATAGGCCTGTTCCCGTATTTTTTTGCGGAATTTTTGCCTGATAAGGATCTCAAAATCCGTCTCATCATCCACTATCAATATCTTAATCATGGAATCTTTGTTTTTAATTTCTCCTTTAACGACTTAAAATCCAATGGTTTGGTTAAAAAATCATCGGCACCCAACTGCATGGCCCGTTGATAATTCTCCTCATCGCCATAGGCTGTTATCATCATCACCAAGGGTGGTGGTATCTTGTAACGTTCCTTGATACTTTTCAACAGATCAAGTCCGCTCATTCCTGGCATGTTGATATCAGACAAAATCAGTACCGCCTCATGTTCAGGACTCTGCAGGTATGTTATTGCCTCCTCCCCTGAGTAGGAGAAGACAAAAGCCAGCTCTCCCTGTCTGATCTCCTTTCTGAAATGTTGCTCAAAGAGATCCTTGATGTCTCTTTCATCGTCTACCACCAATATTTTAGCCATGTCAAATAAAAATTAAACTGGAAGAAAAACTGTGAATACAGAACCTTCCCCCTCTTTGGTTGTCACTTTCAATTCCCCGGCATGTTCCTTTGTAACGATCTCATAACAGAGCGACAAACCCAATCCCGTACCCTTCCCGGTAGGTTTGGTAGAGAAAAAGGGTTGAAAGATTTTGTCAATTATTTTGGATGGAATTCCAAACCCATTGTCTGATACTACGATCTCTACACCATTGGTCACTTTTTTGGTACTGATCAATACAGTTGGTTCAAAAGCCTCTCCAAGCGCTCGTTTTTTCTCCGTAACTGCATAAAAAGCATTGGTCAGAAGATTGAGAATCACCCTGCCTAAATCCTGCGGAACTACACTTATTTTACCGATTGAGCTATCCAGGTCAGCTTCAAATTTGGCATTAAAACTTTTGTCCTTCGCCCTCAACCCGTGGTAAGCCAGCCTCAGGTATTCGTCTGCCAGCACATTGATATCCGTTGGTTCTTTCTGCCCTGTACTTGCCCTGGAGTGCTGAAGCATCCCTTTGACAATGTTGTCTGCACGTTTGCCATGGTGGTTGATCTTTTCCAGGTTGTTTTTCAAATCAGCGACGATCAGTTTGACCTCTTCGCCATTTCCCCTGGCAAGTTCAACCTGCATCTCCTCGAGCAATTCATTGCTAACTTCCGAGAAATTGTTGACGAAATTGAGTGGATTTTGAATCTCATGGGCTATTCCGGCTGTCAGCTCTCCCAGGGAAGCCATTTTTTCGGACTGAATCAACTGTGACTGGGTCGTCTTTAGCTCTTCCAGTGTCTGTTCCAGCTCCTCCTTCTGCCGGGTAAGTTCGGCTGTTCGTTCAGTAACCAGCCCTTCAAGTTCAACTTTTCTGATGGCAATGGCCCTGTTGATCTCATCTTCGTGTTCCCTTTTGATTCGCTCTCTTTCAGCAGCCTTGCTTTGCTTGTTCTGGCTGTACAAGATGGCCAGCAACCAAATAAATGTCAGGGCAATACCATTTTTAAAATAGGCTTCGTAGCTTTCAAAGAATGCAGGTGCAATCAATTTACTAAGATCATTGATGAGCGACAACAACACATACGGCATGAATGCAATGATGTAGGAACGCATCACCCGAAACTCCGGCCGCTGAAATGGAACAAAGACCAATGCCAGCAAAAGAAGATGCCACACCCATTGGGTATAGTCGCTGTTGCCGATTATGGCTTCTACTACAAAGAGAAGAATGGCAAAGAAAAATGCATTCTTAAACAGATTTTCCCATTGAAAAAGAAGATTGATTTTGGCATATTTCCTGAAGCGAACTGTGTAAACCAGGCTGATCGCAAGTGGAACAATGGAATTATCCATACGCAAACTTTTAGTTGGTAATTTTCGATGCTACCAGGGAAGAGCCAGGTTGAAAAGATGAAACCATGGATCAACACTGGCGCCAATCCCTTTGGCAAAAGAAACAGAAGTAAAAATAAACAAAACTAATTTAGAATTACTCAAACTACAGCCCAATTCGGAACTTGACCTGGATTATACGAAAGATCACAGATCAAAGTATCAAACCAGGGAACGAAATGTTCACCATCGTTGAATGGATAGATATCTTCAGCAAAGAGCGAAGTTGAATCAAAAAGTACTATTTTAGTAAGCCCTAAGCATATCAAAGAACATGGACAAAAAGACTTTTACAGACAAATTAAGAAACTCCTATACCTTCAAGGGTGACTCCATCCTGATTGGCTCTGCCATTCTTGGCGATGATTATGAAACGGGATGTCAGGTAAGACTACCCTTGAAGACTTTTAACCGCCATGGATTGATCGCCGGAGCCACTGGCACCGGGAAGACAAAATCGTTGCAGGTCATCATGGAGAGCCTTTCCGATGCCGGAGTCCCGGTTTTGGCCATGGACATCAAGGGAGACCTCAGCGGATTGGGAGCTGCCGGGGAGATGAATCCCATCGTCGAAAAGCGCATGAAAATGATCGGGATGGATTGGGTCCCCCAAAGCTATCCGCTCGAATTCCTATCCATTTCAGATGAACCAGGCGTCAGATTACGCGCCACCATTTCAGAATACGGACCTGTCTTGCTGTCTAAAATCCTTGGACTGAACGAGAGTCAGGAGGGGGTCATCTCCATGATTTTCAAATATTGCGACGACAGGAAACTGCCACTGCTCGACCTGAAAGATCTGAAAAGCGTCCTCAATTATGCTGGCAATGAAGGGAAAGAGGAGTTTAAGAAGGAGTATGGATTCCTCTCCTCCTCCTCCGCCGGAACGATTCTGCGCAACATCATATCCCTCGAACAACAGGGGGCTGCCGATATTTTTGGGGAACCCTCCTTCGATGTTTTTGATCTGATGAAAAAGAACAGGGATGGACAGGGAATGATCAACATACTGCGGTTAACAGACATGCAGAGCAAACCCGACCTTTTCAGCACCTTTATGCTCTGTTTGCTGGCCGAGATATTTCAGTCGCTTCCCGAATTGGGTGATCCGGCAAAACCTGAACTTGTCATTTTTCTGGATGAGGCTCACCTAATTTTCAGAAATGCTTCCAAAGTATTGCTGGACCAATTTGAAATGACCATCAAACTGATCAGATCAAAGGGGGTGGGAATTTTCTTCATTACCCAGTCTCCTGCCGATATTCCCGCAGCAATCCTTGGTCAGCTCGGGACGAAAGTTCAGCATGCCTTGCGGGCTTTTACCGCCAAGGATCGAAAGGACATCAAGTCAGCCTCCGAAAACTACCCGCTGTCTGATTTTTACAAGATCGATGAACTAATCACGCAACTTGGTATTGGAGAGGCTTTCGTTACGGGTCTCGATGAAAAGGGAAGACCAACAGAATTGGTCAACACCCTCATGCGACCACCATTTTCCAGAATGGATGTTTTGAGCATTGTTGAAATCAACAAGATTATCCAGCACTCTGACATGATCCGGGATTACAATGTAGCGATGGATCGGGAAAGCGCATTCGAAATGCTCCAAAGAAAATTGAACACCCCTGCCCGCGCGTCGGAAGAGGAGAGATGGACGGAAGATCGCACTCCAAATGAAAAAACAGAAGCATCGACATTTGAACAGGTGCTCAAGAGCCCAATCACCAACATGATTGCCCGTGAGGTTACCAGGGGCTTATTGGGCGTACTTGGGTTGAGGTCGGGCAGATCCCGGTCTCGCTCAAGGTCCATATTCTAGGTTGGAAGAGTGAAGGAAAATGTGCTTCCTTCGCCCGGGGTACTCTCCACTTTGAGATGGCCGCCATGCTTTTCGATAAATTCCTTGACCAGTTTCAATCCCAAACCGGTCCCTTTCTCTTTGTTTGTTCCAACTGTTGAAAAAGTTTCATCCAATCTGAACAATTTCTGGATCATCTCTTTGGAGATTCCTACCCCATTGTCTTTCACTACTACCAAAACTTCGTTGGGCAGCTGTCTGACCTCAATGACAATACGACCGCAGACCCTGGTGAATTTTATGGCATTTGTCAACAAATTTCTCAATATACTGCTGAGCATCCGTGCATCAACCATCAGATACAAATGCTCCGGCAGATCCATGGCAATGCCAATACCCTTTTGCAGCGCCGCGTCATGGAGAAGGTATGTTGTTTCCTGTATTTGCGCTACAAGATCAATTTTTTCAGGATTAAATCTCATCCTTCCGGTCTGTATCCTTGACCACTCCAGAAGGTTTTCAAGCAACTCCATGGCCCGCGTTGCTGAATTCTGAATTATTTCGGCAAATTCTTCAATGCCTTCATAATCATTCTGTTTGACTTGCTCTTTCAACAAATCACTGAACCCAATGATGGCATTGAATGGGCTTTTGAGGTCGTGTGCAATGATGGAGAAAAACTTGTCCTTCGTGGTATTGAGATCCCGCAACATGGCTTCATTCTCCTTCAGGGCAAGTTCTGCTTCCTTTGCTTTGGTAATATCCTGATGCAGCGAGATCCATACGCTACCGAATTGATAATGTTCAATCATAGAGACACTGGCACTGCACCAAAACACCTCTCCGCATTTTTTGATATTCTTTACTTCTCCACTCCAACTACCCTTTTCTGCGAGAATACTTTGAATCTCATTTGCAACCTCCACAGGCGACTTTTCACCAGGAGCATTGACAATGCTTATATTTTCACCGATCAGTTCGCCGGGCTGATAGCCGAACATCCGGTAAAAGGAGGGGTTCGCGTAAGCGATGGTACCATCGCTCACCCTGACAAGATTAATTCCTTCTGCAATATTGTCAACAATCTGACTTTGAAACACAAGGGAGGCTTCCAACTTTTTACGGCTTGTAATATCCCGAAAGATGGTACAGGTATAGTCCAATCCATCGCTTCCATTATAGATGGCAGATGAGACCTCAATGGGAAATTTCGACCCATCACTCTTTAATCCGGTTAATTCTCCAAAAAAACTGCCTGTCTCTTTCCTTTGTTTGATGGCCGGGGCCAAGCGCTGATCCGAGGAGTCCATAATTAAAGATCTTCCCTCCAAACAAAGCTCCTCCTTCGAACGTCCGAACATTTGACAGGCTGCCGGATTGGCATTCCGTATTTCACCATCTGGAGAGGTCAATAATACGGCATCCATACAATTGTCAAACAGGGCCCTGTAAGGCGAATTATCACAATCAAGTTGGATAAGATTGGCGGAATTTTCTGTCATGGGTTACTGATTCAAATACAAGTTAAAATAGCAACATACACGTTAAGATGTAACGTGCATCGCAACTGGAAAACGATTAAACATGTATCGCAACAGTAAGTCAAAACCGGGTCTGCAAAAGACCTTCGTTTGCAAGGGAATTCATAAGAAGGTATGCTCCAAATGTAACATAAAAACCGGGAAACAAAAAATTGTTTCAAAAGAAAATAAAGACCTAATAACCTCCATAAAAACCATTGAACAATAGCTTAAAAGTGCTATAAGTCTGTGCCCTGAAGGTAATTTCCATTCCAAAAGCCTCTAATTTGCCTTTCCCGACTTTGGCCTCAAAGGCAACAACACCATTTTGCAGGTATTCCTGCCCAAAAGCCCAGCCGCTTCTGAGCGGATTTGCTGTATCAAACCAGGCAATGGGTCTGATCATTCCCTGGCTAACGGCTTCAGGCGTGAGGCTGAATACCGGACTCGAATCAAAGAAAACATCTGTCTGTGCAGCCATTCCCCATCCAATGGAGTGAAGGGTATCAATTTTCACTCTCAGCAGGCTTCCCGGAATGTAATACTTGTCAGAACCCAACGGAGACTCCTTCCCTTTCACCATTTCGACCAGGGAATTCCTGACCCCCAATTTCAGATGAAAGGCCAAATTGGTACTTCTTCCAATGGTCACAATGGTTCCACCACGCTCCATGAATATCTTTAAGGCACCAATGGAGCGATCGGAACTGATCCTTCCCCACTGTTTTCTGTATTCGATTGGCAACTCATTTATTCTTGCACTGTCCTTAAGTGAGAATTTCTCTGCGGAAGCAAGTGAAGGAATCGCTCCGCCTACAAAAACAATTACATCATATTTTTTATGCAGGTTTCCAGCATCAATCTCTTGGGCATAGAGCGTTGTATATTGAAAATGGTGTTGTTCCATGACCCATTTCAACCAGCCTGCCGCCATGGAGCCTCCATACATATCCCACAAGGCGATACGCAACGGGGCAATTTTTCCGGTTAAATTTTCAGGCCTCCTGGCTACCGGTAGTACTCTTAGTCCCAACTCAACAGAAGCCTTTTCAAGAATCAACCTGGCCTTCCTTCCTTCGGGAATAAAAAATGAGCCCTGCCCCACGGAGAGTGATTTGCCGGCCTTACTGGTAAATCGGAATACAGCTACTTCATTGTGAAGCAATTCATTCACTGCAAAGTAAGATTGATTGCATTTGGAGTCCAGTACGTAACCTGCCGACGAACTATTGTCAGCAAAATTTCCCCTGGGCGATTGTAACTCGCCATAGGGGATCACTGCAAAGGGCCCCTCAAAGGCATGCAATATCCTGGAAAACCGGACACCCATGGAATAGGCCGGTGTCCAGCCTGCAATGTCATAAGGCCGCACCGGTGGACCGCCGGGGTAGAGCAAGTCATTCGGGTGATCCTGTGGTTCAAACATATCCAGGACATGAGGCCGGAAAGCCTGGTTGGTTTTTACCACATAGGAACCTGCCGGATAACTCACTCCATCCACGGTAAAATCAGCGGTTGCCATCGAGACACGAATCCCGGACCGGATCAGCGCATTGACCAGCTTGACAGCCGTTGGAAAGTCAGGCTGTCCTGACGAGAGAATATACCCACGTGGATCCCTTTGTGTCGAATCCTTAAAGATCTCGTGGAAATATTTCACCGGAATCGTATCAGCACGTTCTCTTGATCCAGTAATGGTTGAATCCCCCCCACGCCTTTTCTGATCCTTCTGAATGGCAACATTCAATGCCTCAATTCTTTTGGAGGAGATGGTCCAGTTGTCACGGTTTCCTGCCTCTATCGAACTTTTCCCCATCCAGTAAATATTGTAAAGCAAATGCTCCCTGTTGCGGGCAGCATAATCCATGACCGCATAGTTCAGGGAGATGGAGTAGTCGATGGATCTCCTGAAATTCCACTTTTGCGGCATCACCGGATAGGGAGTATTGCCATTGGGCATCAACCGCGACGGTACCAATGGAACTGCAGAAGGAGTTGGATTTCCAATAATTTCCGTTAGTAAACCAATCATGTTGTGAAAATAGGAGGTGGTACGCAATCCTCCATTGTACCATGTAGAGAATACAGCTCCTCCCCGCTGGGTATATCCAGGTTTGTTCTCACTGTTCAACCGGTTGATCATGGCAGCCCCCAAGGCATCTATTCCCGTCACCACCAAAGGATGAAATACATAATTGAAGGGATCCCGGTAGGGAGGTCCTGCGACCACAGAACCGGCCGGCCCGGCCTGGTGATGGTTGTAGATCACCTGTGGCAACCACTCGAGGTAAAGTTGTTTGCTGATATTCTGAGACTCCTTCATGTTCAGCATGTAGAAATCCCTGTTGTTGTCGTGCCCCACATATTTATGATATAGCCTGGGAAGTTGGCTGTAGGATCTTTTGAGCGTATCCGGATTACCCATGTACCAGCTGGAAACCAGCTCCTGACCGTCAGGATTGGCATGTGTAAGCAGAACAATGACCTGATCAAGGATCTCAATTGTCTCACGGTCCTCCCTGCTCACAAGTTGCCAGAGGGTCTCAATGAGCTGGTGTGTTCCAACGGTCTCGGTGGCATGCAGACCACCATCAATCCAGACAACAGCCTTCCCTTCCGCCGACAGCTCCTTTGCTTCCATATCTGTAATTGCCTCAGCACGTGCCAGTTTTTGGGCAATCAGCTTGTACTTGTCGAGGTTTTTAATGTTTTCGGGGGAAGAAACAACCACCATGTACTGTGTCCTGGCCTCCTCGGTTACTCCCATATTCACCAGCTTCACCCGGTTGGAAGTGGCGGCCACTTTTTTAAAATAGGCCTCTGTCTGGCTATAGTTGGCCAGCTGATAATTATCACCGATCGTAAAACCAAAATGCGCTTTGGGAGAAGGCACCTGAGCGACAATTTCAACCGTCGAAATGGAAAAAATCAGAAGAAGAAGCAATAAGGATGGTCTCATTTTTTATCAGTTTGAAAGACAGTAGTGCTGCCTGTTTATTAGTTTTCGAATATAGCAATTTCCTGAATCAAATTCATCTAACCCCACGCAAGGGCAGAAACCACTTGCAAATCCAATCCAAAAAAAGAGATTCCTTGTCAGGAAATTCACTACAAAGAAATCAGCCAAATCACCCCTCTGTTCATCCTGATCCCTTACTGAAGCCGCCAGACCATCCTGGTATTTTTGACAGGTAGGATGAAGCACCAAACATTCCGATCCTGTTCGATCACTTCAGTGAAAGGATGGATGATGCGAACCGACAGCAACAAGAACAATTGATCAAAAGGTCGAAGAATAATTACCGGATAAAACTTTTACCATGAACGCAAATCTCTTTACCAGAATGTTAAAGGCTGAAGTTGTTAAAATGTATCAAGACAACATGACTCCTGAAAAATTCATGAACAGGTTCATCCCCTTACTGGATGCATTGGAAGACAGTTACAGGGCTGAAACAATGTCCGAAAATGATCTTGAGGAGATCCTTGTCACTTCCAAATCAAAAAAGAACAACCGTGAGGCAAACGCCTGTTGCTTTTTCGATGTTGTAGATCTCTCCATGTACAGGGCCAATTAAACCTGTGTCTGGATATCAATGATTCTTTCTCCGCCTGAACGGATGATGGTTGAAAAATTGTTTCACGATATTCACCAACTTCCTGTTGATTCCGGTAACATCAACGCTTAAGTTGGTAAAATTGAGGCTGTCTAAAAAGGCAGCCTCTTTCTGTTCGTGCGAAAATCAAACATTTTTGTAAATTCGCAGCCACATGAACCACGTATGATTAAAAATATACCGGGATCCATTGCCATCCTGCTGCTGCTTCTTCCTACAACGATCCTGGCTCAGAATCCAAAGTCAAAAAAACCTGCGGTGCAACGAAAAGATAGCCTGCAGGTAAATCGGACAATTAACCAGGATTACAAAATCCGAGCCGCCAAAACCACTGAAAGGATCAAAGTAGACGGTCTCTTCGATGAGAAAGATTGGCTCAGGGCAGTACCTGCCAGGGATTTTTACATGGTACTTCCCTACGATACCGGCCACAGTGCCGCCAAATCGGAAGTCAAAATGCTGTACGACGAAAAAGCCTTCTACCTGGCAGTAACCTTTCACGACACCCTGCCGGGAAAGCGCCCCGTCGAGTCTCTGCGCAGGGATTTTACCTTTGCCAACAACGACAATTTCCTGGTATTCATTGATCCCTTCAACGACCAAACCACCGGCTACTCCTTTGGCGTGAATGCTGTTGGAGCCTTGTGGGACGGCACCATGAGCGGCGGTGCCGCCTCAAACCTCATATGGGATTGCAAATGGGAGGCCAAAACCAAAAACGATTCCGACAAATGGACGGCAGAGATGCGCATCCCCTTTAAGTCGGTACGCTACAAACGCGACATCAGCCAGTGGAACATCCAGTTCTCACGCCAGGATCTGAAGCTGAATGAGAAATCTGCCTGGGCTCCCGTTCCAAGGCAGTTTACGACCTCCCAGTTAGCCTATGCCGGACAGCTGATCTGGGATACTCCCCCACCAAAATCCGGACTGAAACTCTCCCTGATCCCTTACCTTTATGGAAGTGTCTCAAGAAATTTTGAAAAAAAGCAGGAGACCCTTTACCGGAAAGATATAGGAATGGATGCCAAACTGGGGTTATCCAGCTCCCTCAACCTCGACCTGACCTACAACCCTGACTTTTCCCAGGCGGAGGTGGACGACCAGGTCACCAACCTGGAGCGCTTTGAACTCTACTTTCCCGAAAAAAGACAATTCTTCCTCGAAAACAGTGATCTTTTTGGCAATTTTGGTACCTCTACAACCAGACCCTTCTTTTCCAGAAGGATCGGATTGGATGCTCCGGTTAGTTGGGGAACCCGGCTCAGCGGCAAGATTGGCAAAGACTGGCGGATCGGGATGATGGACATGCAGACTGCAACCGAGGGAGATTTCCTGGCAAGGAATTTTTTGGTGGCCTCACTGCAAAAAAAGATCTTCGCCAGATCCAATATCGGGGCTATCTTCGTCAACAAAGAGCAGTTGAATGCCCCTGTATCCTGGGAAGGGAACAACTACAACCGCGTCGTCGGACTCGAATACAACCTCGCCAGCAGCAACAACTTCTGGAATGCCAAACTCTTCGGGCAGAAATCCTTCTCGCCCCATGCCAATCCGGCCGATGAATATACTCAAGGACTGAATGTCATCTATTCGAGAAAAAACTATCTGATCGAACTCTCACAGATCTACGTGGGGAAGGACTTTAATGCAGAAACAGGATATGTTCCCCGGACCGATTATCTTCGGGTAAATCCCAGAATCACCACGAAGTTCTACCCAAAACAGGGAGCTATCGAAACCCACGGGTTCTTCGTTGAATCAGACAACTTCTACCTGCCTGGAAACATGAAACGAACAGACCAGGAGGTGAGCCTCGATTACATCTTCACGTTTAAAAGCAGAGCCCGGCTTGAAGTGAAGAGCAACTATTGGTACGTCTGGCTTAGGAAAGATTTCGACCCAACCAACCTCAAAGCAAACTACTTGCCTGCCGGAAGCAGTTTTGACTGGCTTGATGGATCCATACTTTACGTTTCAGACAACAGAAAGAGCTTCAAGTACGATTTTCAAACCGGTTATGGGGGTTATTTCAATGGAAAAAGAATGTTTATCCAGGGCAGTTTCAATTACCGCTTTCAACCATTTGGTTATATCTCGCTCCTCTACAGCTACAACTACCTTAAGTTACCTACCCCCTGGGCCAATACCGGTTTTTGGCTGGTGGGACCAAAACTGGATGTTACCTTTACCAGCAATTTGTTCTTTACCTCTTACGTACAATACAACCAGCAGGCCAAAAACCTGAATATCAATGCCAGGTTTCAATGGCGCTACAAACCAGTATCAGACCTATTTCTGGTCTACACCGACAACTATTTCCCCGAAACCGGCCATGTGAAAAGCAGGGCATTGGTATTGAAAATGACATATTGGTTCAATTGACAGATCAGTTTCTTGAAGGTTTTATCATAGGCAATTCAATTTCTTCCATAAATTTGAAGAGCGGTTCTTTCCGTTCCAATTGACACCTCAAACACAGTCGCGATGATGAAAATATTTTATTCCCTGATTCTCCTCCCGATTTTATTCGGCTGCAGCTATGAAAAACCACTGATCAGCAATCCCGCCAGGATAAACGACATCGAAAAGATGCTGAAGGTTCAGAAGGAGCTGACTGCTAATTCCCAAATTCCCATTTGGAGTATCCTCGAAAAAGCCTCCTCCAAAAATGAGGCGCAGGCGCTGAAGTTTCTCTACGCCTACATGCCATTGAGCGACCTGGCAGATTACTCGCCTGAATTCATGCTTGCCAACATCAGGCAAAGCCTGCTTACCAGGAAGGAGATGGCCTGGGGAAACACAATTCCTGAAGATGAATTTCTTCACTTTGTTTTGCCACCCCGTGTCAACAACGAAAACCTCGATTCCTTCCGGCTGGTATATTACGACGAAATCAAGGCGAGGATCGCTGGGCTTCAAATGAAGGATGCTTCCCTCGAAATCAACCACTGGTGCCACGAAAAGGTCAACTACCGTGGAACCGACTCCAGGACCAGCGCCCCGATGAGCACCATCCGGAAGGGTTTTGGCCGTTGCGGTGAGGAGTCTACATTTACTGTGGCTGCCATGCGCACCGCAGGAATTCCTGCCCGTCAGGTCTATACCCCCCGTTGGGCCCATACCGACGACAACCATGCATGGGTCGAAGTCTGGCTGGAAGGCAAATGGCATTTCATGGGAGCATGTGAACCGGATGCAGCGCTGGACAGAGGTTGGTTCAGTGAACCTTCGCAGCGTACGATGCTCGTCCACACCCGATGTTATGGCCGCTATTTCGGATCGGAAGAGGTATTAGACGCCCAGGATCGCTTCTCCGAACTGAACCTGACTGCCAATTATGCTACCACAAAAACGGTGACGGTAGTGGTTACCCGCACCAATGGGCAACCTGCTGTGGGGGCAAAAGTCGAATTCAAACTTTACAATTATGCCGAATTTTATCCGTTGGCCACGATCCAAACGAATCGCCATGGGACAGCCACGTTTACAACCGGAATGGGGGATCTTCTCGTATGGGCTTCCCATGATGGTCTATTTTCATGGAAGAAATTGCATGTTCCCGCTACTGACACACTTCGGTTGATGCTCGAATCTCCAACCGCTTCACTGACCGAAAACCTTACTATGGTGCCACCAAGGGCAGACCGGCCAATTGCCCCGGTGAGCGACACTGAAAGGAAAATCAACGATTCGCGTCTGGCTGCGGAGGATTCCATCCGAAACACCTACATGTCTACCTTCAGGGATTCAGCCTGGATAAAGGAATATGCACATACGCAACAACTTGCCACTGATACACTGATGAGGATCCTGAGACTCAGTTACGGAAACTGGAGAGAGTTGACCAAATACCTTGAGGCCAACAAAACCCAATTCAGGAGTATGTTTCTGCCCTTAACCTACGGCATCTCTGACAAGGATCTCAGTGATACCAAGGCCAGCATTCTCTCCGACCATCTTTCAACTCTCTTGTCTCCAGAATTGGTCCCGGACCTGACACCTGAGTACTACGCAAATTATGTACTGGCACCCCGTATTGCCCTGGAGCAACTTGCACCGTGGCGGCAGTTCCTACAGCAGAAAATGGGGAAGGAGATGGCTACTGCCGCCAAAGCTGATATGACCGTACTTACCCGATGGATACAAAAAAATATCCGTACCGATCAGGACGCCAACCGACACTCACGCGCACCCCTTACCCCCATTGGGGTCTACAACCTGCGGGTAGCCGACCCTCATTCAGTCGACATCTTCTTCGTCGCAGCCTGCCGCACCTTTGGCATACCTGCACGACTGAACCCCGAAACCCGGATTCCCGAATATTGGCAATCTGGCAAATGGTACCGTGACGGTATCGAAGAGCAGAAGGTGGTACCCGAATTGGGGCAACTGATTTTGAAGGACAAAGGAAATTTAATTACACCGCAATATGCGCTCCATTTTAGCATCGCATCCATCAGGGAGGGCAGTTGCAGGACGCTCGAATTTGAGGAAGGAAAGAAACTCACGGATCTCCCATCCCCAATGATGCTCGAAACAGGCCAATATCTGATGGTCACCGGTAAAAGAATGGCGGATGGAACTGTTTTAAGTACACTCACTATATTTGAAATCCGGAAAGATCAACCCACGACTTTGGATGTTACTTTAAGAAACACAGCAACTTCCTTGAATGTTGAAGGGAAACTGGATCTTTCAGCCATTCGACTGAAAGAAATCTCGGGAGAAAGGGATATTCCCCTGGCCGATCTGATGGGAAAATCAGCAGCAGTGTTGGTACTAATGGATCCGGACAGCGAACCTTCAAAGCATATCCTCCATGATTTGGCCCCTTATGTGGATCAATTTTCCAGCTGGGAGGGCCAGATGATTTTTGTGAACACCATCGACAAGACGGGCAAATACAAGGTATTCCAAAACTACAAATTGCCGGCAAAGACCATTCTCGCCGGAGATGTCAAGAATGACCTGGCCAAAAGCCTTACAGCCATTTCCGGAAAGGAGGCAAAGTTAGCTCTTCCACAGGTACTCTTCTGCCTCCCATCAGGAGAACTCCTGATGATTTCACCGGGGTATAAAATTGGGATGGGTGAAATACTGCTGCAACTCATCAAAGAGCTTCAATCTGACGAGGCCAAACAAATATTAAAAAGCTGCACTACAATATGATTTTCTGCAACTTAAATTACCTAAAACCCAATTTTTCTCAACTTTGTCAGCGCTGTAGCAAATGATTTTTAGGTTTTATAGTTTTTTAACAAAAATTATTTGGCAAGGAGATGCACCAAGCTTAACTTTGTGGTACATTTTTTTCATAAGTTTAGGTTTAGTTAGTTTGGTTAGTTTTAGTAAAAGGATGGA
>CAZVTL010000055.1:0-17788 GCA_964630075.1 uncultured Tangfeifania sp. | reverse complement strand
AACCACGTGTACCAATCGGTTGGTCGGTTCTCCCCCAATGGGTCTTGCCGAATCCGGCTGTTTGGTAACCTGCCTTCCTGAGCCGTTCCGGCAATGGATCACAGGGCAAAAACAGATCACCGATGGAGTGTGAACCGTTCGAACGGATTCCCAATTGCGATGGATACAATCCAAACATCATGGAATTCCGGCTTGGCGTGCACATCGGGGCCTGGCAGGTGGCCTGGTTGAACAAGATACCCTCTCTTGCCAAACGATCCAGGTTCGGTGTTTTGATGTGCGGATTGTTGATCCCAATGGCATCCCAGCGCTGCTGGTCAGTCATCAGGAAGATGATATTTGGTTTTGTTGCAGTTTGTGCCACGGAAATGAAAGGAAGGATGCCAACTGCAAAGGAGGCAAGTGTCACAATTCTTAGCAAACCATTGGAATTTATCATACAACAGCAATTTATTTGCATTATTACCCTGCATACATCCACCCTTCTTTTGCCCTTCAGGGCATCCATCTCAATAGAAAAACGGTTGGAGAACAAGTCTTTTCCCCGTCAGGGGATCAACCCCGAATAATTTTCACCCCTTTGGGTGCATCTATCCGGGACTTGATCTTTCCATCCGGCATTTTATCGTGTCTGATTTTTATGACGCCAAATGGTGTTGGAAAACTCCCCTCTACCCAGGCCAAATCGCCCAGGTGGGGTTCAATCTTCACTACTTTGCAACCAGGCTCCTCTACCTGTACTCCGAGCACATATTCTGATAACCAGGAGGTAGGACCGGATGCCCAGCCGTGACAGAAGCTGTGACGCAACTGTTTGTAACAATAGCCGCCATAAGTGCAATGAACATCTGTTTTTCCCTCAACCGGCATTTCATCAATCCGGGTGGCATTTTTCATCCAGTCGATGTCAAAATCTTCCCAGAAGGTTGTGGCACCCAGATCGAGCATACTGCCCCAGTATTCGCGGATATTGTCGATTGCCCCCTGGTAATCGCCGGCCTGAGCACGGGCATTCAGCATGTAATATCCGTAAAATGTCGACATCTTGTGAACACCATCTTTGGCCAATATCTCCGCATTCGCCTTTTCAGGAGAGACCAGACCCGACAAAGCCATTAACGCAGCAGCTTGCTTGGAAGCGTTGAATCCGGGGACGTATTTTTTAAGTTTTGAAACAGTCTTGTGGCAAAGCTCCGTCATTTCCTGATCGCCAAGCGTTTTGCTCATTTCAGCTCCTGCCTGAAAAGTCATCACCATCAAAGATTGTAATCCGGCATGAATGGCTGGCTTGTTTTCACTCGATGGCCAATCCAAAAACCTTCCGCCTTCCAGAATCTCTTTCCCTGAATCGTCGATTTTGGTTGATAAAAGCTTGAGCAAGGCAAAAAGGTACGCTTTCTGCTCTTTCAGGTAATCCAGATTACCCTGGTATTTATACCAATCGTTGTGGATGATGATCCACCACATGGAGTATGAACTCAGTCCATTCATCCAGCCCGGCAGAGGTGTAAGTTCACGGATCAGGTCAAGGCTTTTTGGCACCACCTCGTTGTACCCGAAGACAGTATTTACCGTCATCACCTCCGGGTGAAGATCGCCCACCAATACCAACCTGTCGCGCTTGATGCCGTCCCACAGGTAATCCTGCATATTCAGGTGAACCGTGTAGGCGCCTGTCATCCAAATTTTGTTCAACCGCTCATCGTTGCACCTAAATGAACCGAGGTAAGGTAGATCCCGGTAGGAAAAAACGGCACTTACCTCTTTGATCTCCAGTTTAACTTCAGGATCAACCAGTTGAATGCTGGCGAAACGAAAACCAGAGTTGCCTGCTTCAACTTTGCCAAGCCATGGCAGTTGGATCGTAAAATCGCGCAGGGAGTGTTCGTTGGTTGCCCCTTGTTCGCCCACATTGCTCATGGTTTCACTCACTGATTCGCCAAAACGAATGCGCACCTTCCCCATCTTCTTGTCGTTGTTGATGGAGGTAACGATCTCCAATCCCCCCTGGATCTCTTTCCCAAAATCGAGGATGACCATCGGAAACTCTGTTGCGCTGCTTTTCAGTACAAAGCCTTTTCCCTTGTTCAGCACTGCCTGACCGGTTCCTGGTTTTAGCAATACTTCCGGATTCAGGATGGATTTTCCGGAATTATCTGACATCCAAACGATTCGACTAGGAGTCAGAAATTTACGGATCACTTGGGAGGAGCGATCAGATCCTGACTTAACGCTTGTCTCGAAGGAAGGTTGTGCATCTGCCAGATTCAGTCCAAGCATCAGTACCCAGGCTAGCAATCCGGTTATTTTAAAAATTTTACCCATTGAGGCTATTTTAATGTTAATGTTTAAATCAGTTAATTGGCATTTTCTCAAATCAATACTACATGTTGAACACAAATGAATCGACATTGAAGGATGCTTTCTCTTCTGCCACAAATGAGAGATGCAGTTCATGTATACCTTTCATCTCCTTGATCTTACCCCTGATGGTGGTCCAGGTTTTGCCATCTCCGCCACCAGGCACCTCGAGTGTTCCATAGGGAGCTCCCCATGAATTGTCCAATTTGAATTGGATCTTCCCCGGTTTGGCACCAGGAGCAACCCGTACAGAGACAGAAGTAGCTCCATCGCCAAAATTGATGTATTTGTACACCGCACGATCCCTGTTTTCAATCTGTCCGAGCTGGTCGTTGTTGGCAGGATGGACGGGGTTGGCCTGGTCCCAGCTATACGATTCTATACGCACCCGTCCGGCCAGCAAACAGGTACGTTCGGCTTCAATCCTCGCAAAGGCATCGAGCGGTTTTCCGGCTCCCTGGGAGGTCATCTCCACCTCGGTAATGCTTCCGTCCTGGTTGAAGAAGATGGGCTCCACACAGGCTTTTCGGGCATTTACCACACCGTTGGTGGTACGGTGGTAAAACACATACCACTGCCCCTTGAACTCCACGATCGAACCATGGTTGTTCCAGCTGTATGGGTCGCAACCATCGTTGTCCACAATTACGCCACCATATTTGAATGGCCCCAGCGGGGATTTTGAAGTGGCATAACCGATGCAGGTGGGCATTCCTTTCCGGCTCATATCGGCATAAACAAAATAGTAGATCCCCTTGCGTTTGACCATGTAGCCACCTTCGTGGAAAAAATGCTCCTTCTCTGTGACCAGATTTTCCACAATGCTGGTCGTGTCAATTTCGGTCATGTTGGGTTTAAGCTTCGCAATTTTTGCCTGGAACTGGCCCCAGATGTAGTAGGCCTGACCATCCTCATCGACAAAAACAGCCGGATCGATCTGGTTCTTTTTCTTCAGATAAATCTCCTTTGCGTTGGTAAAAGGTCCTATGGGAGAAGAACTTGTGGCCACACCTTCGATGCCTCCCGGCTGGCAATAGTAGAGGTAATAGGTTCCATTTCTGAACAAAATATCCGGCGCATACAACACCTGGTCGTTGAAGGGAACCTGGTCCTTTGGACCTTTGGAGGCAAATGCATCGGGCGTATATTCCCAGTTTACAAGATCCGAGGTCGACAAAACCCAATGATCGTAGGAGCAATAGTATTTAAGACTCTCATCCCGTGAACCATAAATATACAATTTGCCATCTTTCCAAACGCGCGCGGTTGGGTCGGCAATGTTGAGTCCGGGTGGACAGATTGGATTCTGCGCCAACAAAAATTGACAAGCAAATAGAAACAAAATGAATAACTTAAATTTTTTCATTTGATTTACAATAAGTTAAGCAATATATAGTAACCAAAGTCAATTTTTTTGCGCTCTTTGCGTTCCTTGCGCGACATTAGAATTCGACCCAATACGGGGAAGCATGTAACCAGGACATTCATCTATTCTGACCGCTCAATTGAACTGCAAAATCTTTACCGGTCCAAACAATCCCGAAGCCTGCAGCGGACTATCCACCTTGTAGGGAATGATCGGACTCCAGGTTGGCCGCTGGGCTTCCGGAGTTTTCTGATCACCAATCAACCGGTTCATCCAGTTGTTGACCACAGATATTTCTATCTCATTGCTTCCCTGCTTCAAGGCCGAGCTGATATCCACCTGCCAGGGAGCCGTCCAGACACCCCCAACCGCTTTGCCATTCACCTTAACTTTGGCCATGGCGGTGAGTACCCCAAGGTCAAGCATAATTTTCTTGCCGGAAGGATTCTCCGCCAACTTCACATTTGTTTTATAAACTGCTGTACCCGAATAGTATTTGATGCTTTCATCGCCCGAAAGCGTCCAGTCGGTAAGGCTTTTGAACTCCACCGGATTGACTGGTCCGCGTCTGGCTGCATCAAAAGTTACCATCCAGTTTGCACTTAAATCGGCCAGCTCTCTCCCTACCGGGAAATTGGCTGAGACATCGGCTGCCCCGGATTTGGTTGCGCTTTTCCTAAAGACGATAAACTGGCTTTCAAAGGCTTCCAATTTGAGCGGAACGACAGAGGTCTGAGCACTTTGACTGAAAGCCGGCAATTCGCGGCTGGTTCCAGTGACCGAACTCCACAGTTCCGGACTTTTGCCCGAGACCCTGAATTCCGGATTTACGGTGATGGTTTTGTCTGTCTGATTTGAAATAAAATACATATCACCATCGGTTGTTCTTCTGTGTATGAACAATGCAGGATCCTCCTTTGCAAATTTGCAATCAGGCACCACGCCGATCAGGTCAAATGCCTCCTGCATCTCCATCCCCGAAAGGATCATCCCCTTCCCTACTTTGGCCGACTTCACCTTCACGCCATCCACCTTTCCCCATAGTTCACCCGCCAGTTTTTGCAACTCCTTATCGGCTGCAGGATAATTCTGTAAACTGGGCGAATATTTTGGGGCAGGTCCCAATACCACGGCTCCCTGCAAAACAAGCTCCCTGATTTTTTTGAGTAACTCCGGCCGCATGGTTTCCAACTTCGGAAGCACCAAAATACGGTAACTCATTCCATCCGGAAGAACCAGTTGTCCATCCTTCACCATCACCCTTGTCTGGATCACCTCCGCATTGATGTAGTCGAACGAATAGCCCTGCGGCAAGGCTGGATCGCATACACCCGTCATTTTAGGTGCATCTTCCCCAATAAAATAGGCGGCATCTGCCACGTAATTTCCCTGCTGGAGCAGGAAGTTGGTGCGTTTCAAATATTGGGTAAACAGATCCATGTATTCGAACCAGGTATTGTGACGGTTGAACTCGTTGCTGAATGGTGCGTTGACCCCCGGTACCCGTTCGTCGGGCTGCTGGATAAACAGATGGAGCAGCGTGTTGTTGATCCCTTCGGTAAAGAAGCGGTCGCCACGCTGTTTCATGGTGGCAGGATAACGGGAATAGGCCTTCCCACCGCAGGTAAATGACTCGGCTGAAACCTTAGTTTTGCCGTAGATGTGAGCACAGGATGAAGCTGCACGGTTTTCAATATCCCCCAGGGAACCTTCACTCCAAAATTCCCCGCCTATTTCGTCGGATTGTCCGCCATACTGTAGGAATTCACCCGGGAAACCCCAGTGACCGTAGTTCTCCAACCAGGTGGTTAGTCCGTTTTTGTGACAAACCTCCTTTAAGCCACCTACATAATCATACGAAACCTTGTCGGCCACCATTCTCCGCAAGTCCCAGAGGAAACGGTCGGAAAGATCCCTGCTCCCCACTACATTTCCCTGAAAGACCGGAAGATAGGGAACAGGACTGTAACCATATTTCGCAGTAAACTCTTCCACCAATCCATCGGTCCAATTCTGGCCACCGGTTTCGTAGCTGTCCTGAACGGCCACTTTCCAGGTTTTGCGGTCTGCTGCCGGAATACGCCGCATGATCTCACCCAGGAAGGCATCAAAATGGGCGGCGATGTGCTTTTTGCTCATCTTGTCGGTTTACAGGCCGGTGGCTTCGGGGGTAGCCGGACCGTTTTTCGCGCCGGTAGTGGTCATCCCGGTCTGCATGATTTTCCATTTTCCGGCCGGCACATTCCAGGAGATGGTTCCATCTGATGCCCTGCTACTGGTAATATCCACGACTTTTTTCGGATCTATTATCAGGGATTTGTCGGTTACCTCCGGCTGTACCTCCCACAAATAATCCTTCCAGTAAGGCAGTGGGGTCTGGAACATCTTGGCCAGCGACTTCTCCGGATAGCGCTCGGGTTTTGGCGTTGCAGACAAATCAATCTCCGCAATTCCTCCGGCAACGGTTATCTCACTGATGACCAGCCGAAAATTTTTGGAGTTGCTCTCTGGAACGGAAAGTACGATGGGGGCAAAGGGATCGAAGCCTACATTGATGCTTGGATTGCTGCGATTGAGTTCAAATTTTCTGAGTGAGCGGTAACCACTTCCCTCTTTTACCAGCAGCTCTCCCATGGCTTTGATGCGCTTTTCTGAAGCCCTGATTATCAAACTTCTGACCGTTGCCAATTCTGCAGTTTCAAAATCAATTGTCAAGGTTTTATTAAGTTGGAGCGGAATTTCTGTTTTTAAATCACCATCACACACTGCGGCGATATTCCCAACCATTGGATCAGCGCTAATTTTGGGAAATAAGGAGTAGTAGGCTTTTCCGGCGATAACAGGAATTTGATAGGCAATGACTTTCACCGGTTGAAAATCGACATTCGGGACAGGGATTTTTGCGCTGAACCGCACCGGACCGGTTACCTCCACCTCCGAAGCGTTCAGGTAACGCATCGACTGCTCGTTTTTCACCCAGGGACCTCCCGACTGGCTCCAGCCCGGACTGTTGAAGATGCCAATCTCTATGTTTAGCCTTGTGGCTGTTTTTAAGGCAGTGTGAAGGATGTCCCACCATTCGTCTGTAAATATTTTCACCTTCCCGTAAGGCACATTCTGGCCGCCAATGTTGCCGATAAAGGCACGGTTAATCCCCACCCTTTTCATCGCTTCCAGGTCTTTGATGACACCCTCCCTTGAGATATTGTCTGACATCCAGTACCAGTAAACACTGGTTAATACCGAATCCGGGATGGTTCTGAATCCCGATTCAATTTGTTGAAAGGTTGGTTTTGTTTTGGGAGTGGCTGCTTCGGCAAAACCTGCCGCGGCTAATGTAAAGCATACAACCAGCGAGAATTGTTTAACATTGGGAAGCTTTAATCCAATCATATCGTTTAATCTTTGGTTTGTTTCTGTTGGTAAATCTAATCTACTGAGCTTTTAATTTCAATTCGGCCATCCTCTTTTTCAATGCCTGAATGGCTGGCTGATCCTTCTGCTCCTTGATTCGATTCTTTTCCTCGAAAGGATCCTTTTTCAAATCAAAATACTCTTCGGCTTGGTAATCGGGCCAATAAATATATTTATTGAAGTGGGTAACCAAAGCTTCGGAAGAGGGTATAAAGGAGACCTTGTTTACCACCGGATGTTCGTAATAAAACTCCTGCCGCCATTTTGGGGCCTTCCTGGTAAGGTAAAGTGCTGAAAAATCACTCCCCTGGACTCCGGCTGGAATTTCCGCACCTGCTGCAGCCATGATGGTTGGAGCGATGTCAATGTTCAACACAAATTCATCATTGGTTCTGTTCCTTCCTGAGACCGGCAGTCTCGGGTCGTGTACCACCAGCGGCACCCTGATCGATTCCTGGTAAGGATACCATTTATCGGCCAGTTGATGGTCCGACTGAAAATAGCCGTTGTCGCCCATGAAAATAATCAGTGTATTTTCATACACCCCTTGGTTCTTAAGCTCCTGCACGATCTTCCCAACGACAAGGTCCAATTCAGTCAGCATCCGGTAGTAGGCCTTCATGTAACGCTGGTATTTTTCAGGCGTATCGAAACGCCAGTGCCAGCGGTTGCGGCCTTCGTTCGCCTCATCGCTGATAAACGGCGGAAGTGCCTTCAATGCTGCATCGGTGGCAGTTTTTGGCAGAGGAATGACAGTATTTTGGTAATATTTTTCACTTTGGGGCTGGCAGCGGTACTGGTCGGGATGCTTGTCCTCGGCATGGGTGGCAAAGAAACTCACTGAGAGCAGGAAGTGCTTTTCTTTTGGCCTGTTTTTCAGAAAAAACAAGGCATCCCGTTCATTTCTGGCTGTGACATGGATGGAGTCATTTTGGCCATTGGGAAACCAGTGTTTCCCCTCGTATTCCACACTGAAATCATAATCTTTCTCCCTGATCTTTCCTACCCCATATTTGCCGACAAAACCGGTCCAATAACCTGCTTTGCGCAAAATGGCAGGATAGCTGGTCTCTTGAAGCACCTTTTCGGACAATTCAACCCCAAATTTGGTCACCCGGTGGCGGCTCATGTACTGGCCGGATAAAATGGTAGCACGGCTCACCATGCAAATGGCAGTTGTGACACAGGCTTTGTTGAATCGGATCCCTTCCTGCGAAAGCTTGTCAATGTTTGGGGTGATCACGATCGAATTGCCCATGCAGCCCAGCGAATTCCAGCGGAGATCGTCGGCCAGCAGGAAAACAACATTCATTTTATCAGAAGGAGCAGCGGCCGTCAAAAACTGAGAAAATACCAAAGGAATCGAGCATAATCCGATTTTTTGCATCAATTGACTTTTGTTTTTCTCCATGATCATTCAGGTTTAATTGGTTTTGTCATAACAGCCGCAATTTATGTGAATACCCAGCCAATTGGTATTAAGAATATCCCGACAATTTTCAATTTTGTCCCAAAATAGGAACTTATAAGCGTACTGCAATGTATTTTTTTCGATGGGTTTATCTTCTCACAAGCCACATATTACGAAATTGAAAGGTATCGATATGATCCTGCAAGCCAACACTCACCTTTTTTTAATTGAAATTTATTGGCAGTTAATTGTGAATCAGTATTCCATTTTGCCAAATAGTAATCATCCAATCACGATTAAACCTCCCAACCTTTCCTTGGTGATGATCTGTTCATCAAAGCCATTGCCTTGGGATCATTCAAAATTTTTCTGGTGACCGGATCGATCGAAAAACTTCTGTTGGTTTTGATCGCGATATTCCCAAGTAGCATGGTCTCTGTGAGCCTCCCGCCGTAGGCAAAATCAGCATTTGGCTTTCCAATTCCTTTGCAGGCATTGATCCAGTTATCGTAATGACCATTCCAATAGGTTTTTGGAGCATTTGGCACCTCTTTTATAGTAACAAGGTCAGCCATTTCCGAATGTTTTGATTGAGGGATAAAGCAGGGTGATGTGGCATGGGAATACATCATCACGGTTGACTTGGTTCCAACGATTAAGGTACCACCGCCTTCGTTTCCCATTTTCCTGCCTTCTTCCAATTGTGCCGGCCTTGGGGGTGTGAACTTAGGCCCCTGGTACCAGTTGAATTTAACCTGATTTCCATATTTGCCTGACTTGAAAGTATAGGTAAGCTTCACACTTTCAGGAAAGCTGAGCAAACTCGGTCCTGTACTCTCTATTTCCACTTTCCCCGGACAATCGAGCCCCAGGGCAAAGTAGGGGGCATCCATGTTATGGCAGGCCCAATCGCCCAAAGCGCCTGAGCCAAATTCATTCCACCCCCTCCAAACAGCCGGATAATAAGCCTTGTTGTGGGCAACTTCAGCTGCGGCATTTAACCACAGGTCCCAATCGAGCGTTTCAGGAACAGGCTGGGCCTCAGGCCTTGTTGCATTGACTTTATTCCAGCCTACATTTGTCCAGGCATGCACCTCGGAAACCTCACCCAAATAACCTTTTCGAATCCATTCGTTTAGCTGTTTTATGCCCGGTCCTGAATGGCCCTGATTCCCCATCTGACAAACCAGTCCCGTCTCTTTCTCCATTCTCATAAGGTCGCGGACCTCGTGAATGCTATGTGCCAGAGGCTTTTCCAGGTAAACATGTTTGCCCATCTTCATACACCATTTGGCAATGTAATGATGGGAATGATCTGGCGTAGAAATAATTACCCCGTCGATTTGTTTGTTCAACTGATCCAGCATTTTTCGAAAATCCCGAAAATGGGGAATATTGGGAAGGAGATTGTAGCCATTGGCCGCACTTTGATCATTCACATCGGCCAAAGCAACAACATTTATATTCGGATGGTTAACCAGCAGGTTAATGGCATGCATCCCTTTACCCCCGACCCCGATGAAGGCCACATTCAGTTTGTCAGAGGCTGAGACCCCCGCTGAATTAGCCGCCAGAATCGAAGGAACCACCATCGCACCAACTGTCAAAAGCGCACTTCCTTTCAAAAACGAACGTCTGTCGAGATTATCCATAACCTGCTTTTTCTTTAAAATTTTACTTCTAACTGTTTTTTCAGTATTTAACTCTGATCTTATCTGTTGGTAATACGAATGGCATATCCACCACTACCTGCAGGTTTGTATAGAAAAAACCCTGGGAATTCAGCATTTTCGATAAGTTCAGATTCCACTTTTGCCCCATTGACCGAGATATACTGTTTTTCAAAAAGTTTTGGGATATAGATATCTGCACCACTATTGGCAGGTACCTGAATCTCCCAATGAAAGGAGTTGCCTTCCCATTTCCAGTCGCTTGCAATCCTCCCATAAGGAGATTCATAGGTTGCATGGGCGTATTGAAGTTTCGAAGTATAATAGGGACGAAAAATAATCCTTTTGAAGCCGGGTGCCCGTTCATCCGGATGTATGCCAGCAATGCCGCGGAAGAACCACTCATCGTAACCTGCATTCATCGGGTGACTGTGCGAACGGCCATTCACCGATTCTTTGCTCATGGCATTGTCGACCGGCAATACTTCCCAAAGCGTGGTTGCCTTGAACTTTTCCCACATGTAGGCAAAACTGTGTTCGCCGGTTTTTGTTAACATGCTAAAAGCCAAATCATCGGCACCATTTTCAGTCAGGGCGGGAAAGATGCGCCCAAGACCAAAAATGCCGGTTTGAATGAAATCAAAATTCTTGCTGTGGATATCCTCCCGAAGTGATTTCACCAGCCCTGCCGTTTTCCCTTCGGGAACCAACCCGAGCTGGATGGCCATCACGTTGGCCGTCTGGCCGCCATAGCTATTTTTCTCTGCATCGAAAAACTGTTCATTGAATCGTTCCTTGACCCTGATCATCCGGTTGGCATAGTACATTCCATCGTTGGTATAACCCAAAAGCTGGGCCGTCCTGGTAAGAATCGTCAGATCGAGGTAGTGGAAGGCGGTGGAACTCAAGGCCACCGGACAGTCAATTTTTTCGTTTCCGCCTGGTGGACACCAGTCTCCCAATCCGTGGTTAACAATGCCATCCTTAAATTTTTCAGAAATATAATCGACCCATACTTTCATATCAGGATAGAATTCCTGCAAAACACCCTGGTCGCCGTAACGCTGGTAGAGGTGCCATGGAATTTGGGTCACCGCAGTACCCCAATCAGGGGAGGCGATTCCACTGGTTCGTTTGCCCGGTACGATCATCGTTGGTATGCCCGCCGGTTTTGGAACCACACTCCGGTCGTGAAAACTGAGGCCAAAATAGAGCTCCTTTTTCGTGTTCCGGGCTGACGAGCGCATGTCGTGCAGGTATTTGACCAGGAATAGCCTGGCATCAAAATTATGGGTAAGCGAGGCTGCCAGGGTATGGGCGTCGCCCGTCCAGCCGCAACGCTCGCGGTGCGGGCAGTCGGTGGGTATGCCATGAACATTGCTTTTGATGGTCCACAGCGCCAAATCGTGCAACTTATTGATTGTAGGGTCTGAACAACTAAACTCGCCTGCCTTTTCCATCGAGCTGTACACAACAATACCGGTCAGCAACTCTTTCGCCGGTTTGGATTCCAGCCCGGTTACCTCAACATACCTGAATCCATGGTAGGTAAAACGGGGCTCCCATATTTCAAAATCTCCGCCCTTGCAGATATATTGGTCTGTTTGCACCACTTTGGTCGCTTTAACACCGGTGGATGTTGGATCAATGTCTTGGTTCTGATCTATTTCTTCAGCGAATCGGAGGGTGATTTTCTGACCCTTCTCCCCTTTTACCCGAAGCCTGACCCAACCTGCAAAATTCTGTCCAAAATCGAACACCCATCTCTTTGAAGATGGTTCAAAAATTTCAACAGTTTGAATTTCCCCCATGCGACGCATGGGTTCCATATTTTGAACCACCAGTTTTGGAGGGAAAAGCACTGCTCTCTTTGCATTTTTCCAGTTCGAATCCTCCAATCCAGGCATAGACCAACCGGAAACTTCGAGGTTGGCATCAAAAACCTCTCCCGCATAAATGTTGTTGGAAACAATCGGTCCGGAGTGCCATTTCCAACTTTCGTCGGTGCAAATGGTATCTGAAGTACCATTTTTGTACTTTAAAACCAATTGCGCGATGACCAGTGGATGGCCATAAGCCATCGCCGGTGTCCAGACTCGGTTTTGGTTGTACCACCCGTTGCCAAGCATGACGCCCAGTACATTCTTTTTCCCTAGCTCCTTACTAGGAAGGTCGTACACCGAATAGAGGGCATAATCCTCATAGTTCGTCTGTGCAGGTTCCAGTACCCTCTCGCCTATTTTCTTACCATTCAGGTAAGCCTCGTGGTACCCCAAACCACAGATAAAAAGCCGAGCAGACTTCAGTTCCTCCAGCTGCTGAACTGCAAATTCCTTCCTAAAAAGGGGTGCAGGCAGCTCTGGTTGGTAGTCATAGGTAATCCAATTTGCCTTCCAATCCTCCTGTGTCTGGAGGGGAGTTACAAAACTGTCTGCCTTGCTCCAAGGGGAAGCGTTGCCCCTCTTTTCCCAGACCCTGACCCTGAAATAATACCTCTGCCCACTTGTCAGCTTTTTACCCGCATATGGAACGAAAAGTTGTTGTTCGGAGATGATCTTACCGCTATCCCAGATGATGTTGGCGCGATCTTCCGGATTTTTTTCGGAATCTGAAACAACCACCTGGTAGGCACCCTGCATCCAATTTCCCGCAGACTGGATTTTCCAGGAAAAAGAGGTAGTGGTCTGATAGCCTGAATCAAATGCCTGGTGACAGACAAGTTCGGTAACCTTACAATCGGCAGCTTGATTTTGACAGGCTCCCAACACCAGTGAGAGCACAATGAAACAATAGCGCAGGTTTAGGTGAAGCATGGTTTGAATTTATGTCTGCGACAGGCAGCATTAAAAGGTAAAATACAATGAGATCTGCAATTTGTCGATCGTAGCGTCCTCTCAGAGAACAGTTCCAGAAATTAACCCGGGAGAACCCGGATTAATTCTGAAACGCCTTCACTAAAACTACAACTACAATTTCTTCTATTTCCAGGCTGGAGGTTGTCCCAATCCGGGGAGTTTTCTGGCTTCTTCCTCAGGAATCGGAAGTACCAGATATTTATCGGAGTCAGCATTTCTGACTGTTTCAATGCCTACTCTCTCATAGGAGAATGGACCAGTATCTTTACCACTTGTACTGGAAGTTTTCATACCGGAAATTGGTCCATTGGTTGAACCCAGAACTTTCCATCTGCGCTGGTCAAAGAACCGATGGCCCTCGAAGCAGAGCTCGACGCGTCTTTCGTTCCGGATCCGCTTCATCAGAAAATCTTTGGATTTGACAAATCCCGGAACCAGCGATATGACCGGTTGTCCTGCCCTGACGCGGATTACATCCAATGCCGTGATTGCACCATCCAGATTATTCAATTCACATTGCGCCTCAGCCAGGTTCAAATAGACTTCAGCCAACCGGAACAATATCTTGTGGGAAGTAGTACCTCCGGCAGTTGAACCCCAGTAAGAAGATGAGTTGTATTTCTTGTTGTAATATCCGGTACAGCTCAACCGCTTGTCGGTTTCCAGCTGGGACAAAGTATTCACATTAAAACCAGATCCTGCTTTCCCCAAATAGGTATAGATGACCAACTCCGGAGAGGTTGCCAGCTGGCCTTTGTACCTTCCGTAGGTGGTACCATTGAAAACAATGGATGACTTCAAACGCTTGTCACGATTTGCATAAATATTCGTTCCGGCCGCTTCAGAGTACCCGGCATTCAACGTAACCAACGTATGGTTCGCATTGTTGTAGCTTGCAACAGGCAGTGTACCGTTGAGCAGCTCAAAACAATCCACCAGTTCCTGGGTTGGGACCGCACCGCAGTTGTTGTTTTGGGTGGTTGAACCAAGCGCTTTCAAATCCACTCCGTTGTTGTTGTTGGTTGTCGCCGCACTGTTTTCGTTGGCCCTAAGGATGATCTCCTTGTTCAAAACGGTTGGTGCTTCATTGTACAGATTGTCGTAGGCAGTGAAGGGGAGAAGGGAATATTCTGTCCCCAATGCCGTCAGGCACTCCTGGGCTGCAGTGGCTGCTTTTTGCCATTTGGCCTGGTCATTGGAGGAATTGTTAAGGATACTGGCATTGTAAAGCAAGGCCTGCGACTTCAAAGCATAGGCGACAGCCAGGTTGATCCGGATGTAATCGCCTGAAGTCTGCCACCTCAAAGGCAGCAAGCCACTCGCAATTACTTCGTCACACTCTTTGACGATACGTGTAGTAATCTCCTCGTAAGTTGGCCGTTTGAGGCCATCCCAACCCGTAAAATCAGGACTGAAAGGATAGTCAATGAAGGGTACCGGACCGAAACTTCTGATGAGGTTGAAATGATACAATGCCCTTAGGATCTTGACTTCCGCCAGCCATGCATTGATTTGCTTGTCGCTCAGCAACTCTTTGGATACCGTTGATTGTGGCATGTATAAAAACGCCAGATTACATCTGCGGATGCCCTCCCAGTTTGCATTCCATATGGAACTGGCCATGATCCCATTGGATGGGGAAAGTAACCCTTTGTGCCAGTCGTAGAAGCTGCCGGTTCCTGCCCTGAAGGCATCATCCGTATATACATCCAGCAACTGTCCCGCACTTTGCGTAACAAGGGAACCATTCACGTTATCGTAGCAATTGTTCCTGAATTCCTGAACACTTGTCTGTTTGGCCAACAAACGGCTGACATCGAGCCTGTCGGTTGGGACAACATCCAGAATTTTCTGACAGGATACCAGGGAGAGAAACAGCAGGATGACCCCGTATTTCAATTGGAAAATATTGTTGTTCTTCATTTTCTAATGCTTAAGTTGTTGAATTTAATCTTCATAAACAATCAATTCTCCTCATTAAAATTTCACACTTACACCAAAGTTGTAGGACTTGAGCAGTGGATAATTTGTCGTATTGGAATTGGCAGATTCCGGATCAAAATCCTTGTTGGGTAGTTTATCCCAAACAAATAGATTGAATCCATTGACATAAAAACGTACTGCCCCTGCATTGATTCTGTTTGAAATCGATTGTGGCAAGGTAAAGCCGATCTCCAAATTTCTCAACCTGAGGAAGGAGCCATTCTCGATCCAATAATCACTCTTGATGAAATTGGTTGATTGACTTCCCAGGCGGGGATAATCGATGGTTTGACCAGTTTTTGCCTTATCTGCTGTCCAACTGTTTTTTAGGTCTTCCGTAAAGTTGTCGTTGTTGGACCACCAGCCAAATTCATTCAAATAAACATTTCGCCTGGCCGCACCGTTTAAGTATGCGCAAAAGTCGAACCATTTGTAAGTTAACCGGGCATTGAACCCATAAACCAATTCAGGAGCCTGACCAATTCCAATAGGCGCCTGATCCCTGGGGTCAACGATTCCGTCTCCGGTTAAATCTACATACTTGATGTCACCCGGGATCGGTACACCTCCAAGGGCCGTTTGGTTGGCCCAGGCACTGATCTCCTGCTGGTTGTTGAACAACCCAGCAGTTTTATAGCCCCAGTTCATGTTGATCGGATAGCCTTCTCGCCGGAAGGGATAGGCATAGGATTCATCGTAAGCCAGTTCAGCCATGTATCCTTGTTCGTTTTTTGCCATGGCAAGGTTCCCGCTCAGATGAAGGGATAAATCGTTGTTGATTTGCTTGTCGTACCCCAGAACCACTTCAAACCCCTTGTTGGTATTCTCTCCGAAATTCATTGGAGGCAGGGTGGTGATTCCAAGTCCCATCATACCTAGCGGTATAACTGCAATATTTGGAATAATGATCCCGCTGTTTTTGTTGTAGAAAATGTCAGCCTGGAAAGTGATGGCATCAAAGAGTTTTGATTCAAACCCAACATTGAATTTGGTACTTGTTTCCCAACTGATGGCCGAATTCCCCAATTGTGTCTGCTGGGAATCGGTATTCCAGGTATCAAGGAACAGATATTGGTTCCCGGCACCATAACCGTACACATTGTTTCCAACCCGTCCTGCTGAAATGCGTAACTTAAGGTAATTGATCTGTTCATTCTGCTTCAGAAACGCCTCATTGGAGAGTATCCAGCTTGCAGATACAGAAGGGAATAATCCATATCTGCTCCCGTCAGGAAACTGTTCTGATCCCTGGTAGGAAAAGTTGGCTTCGGCAAAATAACGGTTGTCATAGCCATAGGTAAACCGCCCGTTCAAACCCATGTAATTGGTAGCGACCAAAGCCTGTGTTTGCTGCATGTGTCTTTCAACCATCAACTTGCCGCCAACATTGTGTTTACCGCCAAATACCCGGCTGTAATCAATGGAACCGCGCATGTTGTACATGTAATAAAAGGTGGTGCTATAACCATCCGACAAGGTGGAATTGCTGGTTCCGCTCACTTTGGCATACCCCATCGAATCTACACCGCTTTTGGCAGTCAGTTTGACCACCTCCCACGCTTCATAGGTTCTGCTTCTGGTTTGGTTACCCATGGAATAGACATCAAAAGCCAATTGGGCCGTGGCAGATAATCCTTCGGTAATTTTATCCAGTTTCAACCGACCACCAAAAGTGTTGTTCAACCGGGTATTGGTTTGAAGCTGCGAGCCGGTACGGTTGATATCACCAAAAATGGAGCGCGAAGTAGCATAAGTCAGTTTGTCGCGCTTGACAATGACCTGGTCTGTCGGTGTAAGATCGTTGACCGCATTGTTTGGGGTGAGGTAAAGCTTTTGAATCAAATCATTCCATCCCAATCCACCGCTAATAAATGGCAAGTTTACCTTTTCCATGTAACCACCGATATTGAACCACAAATCAAGGTTTTTGTTGAGTGATACATCCAGGTTCGTCCTGAAGTTAAAACGGTTGGTTCTGGATGAATTGTCATAACTGTATTTGTCAAAAGGCTTTGTTTCGAAGAGCCCGCCCTGATGGGTAAAACCGACAGAGGTAAAATAGCGCAAGACCGATGATCCACCCAAAAAGTTTACATTGGCACGCGTCAAGGTGGAATAATCCTTCATAAAATCCTTTACCATGTTCCTCACAGGATAGAATTGGGTATTGTCTGCCAGTTTATAACGATCCAGTTCATAGGGTGTGTAAAACACTGTCGACCGGTGATCAATTCCTGTACCTCCTGTAGCGATCGATTGCATATCGGAATAGGTGGTATCATTGGACAGGCGCTGGTTGTATAGGTTGGCATAGTCGTAGGCATTGGTTATTTTAGGAAGTCGCGTAGGAGACTGCATTGCATGATCAAAAGAGACAGAGATTTTGGACTTTCCTTCTGCCCCTCTTTTGGTGGTAATCAATAGCGCACCGCTGGAGGCACGCATTCCAAACATGCTGGTGGCTGCAGCGTCTTTCAACACCGTTACACTGGCGACTTCATAGAGATCTACACTGGCTGGATTACGTTCCACACCATCCACCACATACATGATTCCATTGGCATTGGGGGAGTTGTATCCCCTGATCTGACTGTCGAAGGACTCACGGCCGGGTTCACCATCCGTTTGGATAATCCGCAAACCAGGGAGTTTTCCCTGAAGGGCCATCATCAGATTGTTTGACCGGGTTGCCAAAAGTTCTTCTCCGGTGATGGTATAACTGGAACCT
>CAZVTL010000054.1:2170-17878 GCA_964630075.1 uncultured Tangfeifania sp. | reverse complement strand
GGTATTGCTGTCGATGTTCCCGAATGGATCGATAACAATTGTATCCAGTGCAACCAGTGTTCCTATGTCTGTCCCCATGCTGCCATCCGTCCATTCCTGATCAGTGAAGAGGAGATGGCCAAACTTCCGGAGGGCACAACCGGTGTGAAGGCAAACGGCAAACAATACGCAGGATTGCAATTCCGGATCCAGGTCTCTCCATACGACTGTACAGGTTGCGGCAACTGCGCGGATGTCTGTCCTTCCAAGGAGAAGGCACTGATCATGAAACCGCTTGAATCACAACTGGATAATGTGCCTCGCTGGAATGCCATCGACAAATATGTTACCTACAAGGACAAACTTGCTGAAAAAGACAAGAACATCAAGAATTCACAGTTTGCCCAACCGCTCTTTGAATTCTCAGGTGCTTGTGCCGGATGTGGTGAAACACCATACATCAAGCTGATTACGCAACTTTTCGGTGAGCGCATGATGGTGGCCAATGCGACTGGTTGTTCTTCCATTTATGGAGGCTCAGCACCCGCAACCTCTTATACCAGCAACAAGGAGAGCGGACATGGACCTGCATGGGCCAACTCCCTCTTTGAAGACAATGCCGAGTATGGCTTTGGTATGGCAGAGGGAATCTCCTTCAGTCGCGACCGCATCGCTGAAATCATGAAAACAGCCATAGAGGCGGGCATTTCTGCTGAAGAGACAGAAGCCTTCAACGAATGGATGGAGAACAGGGAAGATGCAGCTGGGTCTGAAGCCGCTACCGCGAAGGTGTTGGCTGCATTGACCGGCAAAAACGAAAAGTATGCCATGGAACTTGTTTCCCTGAAGCAATACATGATCAAGAAATCGGTATGGATCTTCGGTGGTGATGGCTGGGCTTATGACATCGGTTACGGTGGTTTGGACCATGTAATGGCTGCCGGACAAAACGTCAACATCCTGGTTCTTGACACAGAGGTATATTCCAACACCGGAGGACAGGCATCGAAGTCAACGCCAATTGGTGCAGTAGCCAAATTTGCAGCTTCGGGCAAACGTATCCGTAAAAAAGACCTTGGCGTGATCGCCATGAGCTATGGTTATGTCTATGTAGCACAGGTCGCCATGGGTGCCAACCAGGCCCAGTACCTGAAAACCATCCGTGAGGCAGAAGCCTATCCTGGTCCATCGCTGATCATCGCTTATTCGCCATGTATTGCTCATGGTCTGCGTTCAATGGGACGTACCCAGGAGGAGGAAAAACTAGCTGTTGAATGTGGATATTGGCACCTTTACCGTTACAATCCTCAACTGGAAGACGAAGGCAAGAATCCTTTCCAGCTCGACTCGAAAGAGCCGGATTGGAGCAAATTCCAGGAATACCTGAATGGAGAAGTTCGTTATACTGCGCTGAAAAAATCGTTCCCGAAGGAGGCAGACGAGCTATTTAAAGCCGCGGAGGAGAATGCACAGTGGAGGTACCGTTCCTACCAGCGCATGAACCGCTCTGACTGGAATATGGGTGCAGAGTAACCTTAAATTGCAGAATATAAAAAAGGCGCCATTGAATGGGCGCCTTTTTTATTTGGTTTGGGCCAAAGAGCCGAAATATGATACATCCCTCCAGTCCAACAATTAATCTTCCAATACAAGCATCCTGCTAAGATTGTCGAAACGATTGCTGTAATCCCTGATTGAGGTCTGAATGACTTCAATTGCTTCGTCACGGTCATAAATTGCCTCAATCACCGTATTCCCCTCTTCTCCCGGAATATCCTTGTAGGTAAGGAAATAGTGCCGAAGCCGGGTAATGATGTGTTTGGGAACATCGTTCAAAGAGGTAAAATGTCCATAGACAAAATCGTTGTTCAGTACCGCAATGATTTTGTCATCAGCTTCATCGCCATCGATCATCCTTAATCCTCCGATGGGTTTGGCCGTAACGAGAATGTCGCCGTGGTGAATCGACTTCTCCGTCAATACGACGATATCAATCGGGTCGCCATCCCCTTTGATACCTTTTTTCCCAGTTTTTTTGGAGCACAAATCACCAACCAGTTTTCCACAGTAGGTTTGTGGGATAAAACCATACAAGGCTGGGCAGACATTTGAGTATTGCTGGGGTCTATCAATTTTTAGGTATCCGGTGTCCTTGTCGACCTCATATTTTACAGTATCTGTCGGAACTACCTCTATAAAAGCGGTTACCTTTTCAGGAGCATGGTCACCAATGTGAACACCGTGCCAGGGGTGCGATTTGTAGCGCAGTCCCATCAATCGTCCAATCGGGTCTGAAAATTTGTCTGCCATAGCCTATTTTTTTAACTATTACAATTATACCCTTAATTTGGTTCAATTGCAAATAAGTTTTCTAGGCTCCCCAACTCTCCCGGTCGAGGCTTCTGTATTGTATGGCCTCTCCCAGATGATCTGCCTGGATGGATTCAGCTCCTTCCAGGTCTGCGATGGTCCTGGCCACTTTTAGGATCCTGTCGTATGCTCGTGCCGAGAGTCCCAGTTTTTCCATTGCATTTTTCAGGATTGCCTCCCCCGCCCGGTCAGGGGTACAATACAAATGCAGCAATTTGGTGCTCATCTGTGCATTGCAATAGATACCTGCCTCTTCAAACCGGAGGCGTTGAATCTCCCTGGCTGCAATCACCCTGGCCCGGATGGTTTCACTGGATTCACCCGAGCTCATGGCGGAGATTTTGTTGAAAGGAACAGGAACCACCTCCAGGTGAATATCAATGCGATCGAGCAGGGGACCTGAGATCCTGTTAAGGTACTTTTGTACGATCCCAGGGGCACAGACACATGCTTTGGAGGGGTGGTTGTAAAAGCCGCAGGGACAGGGATTCATGGAAGCCACCAGCATGAAGCTTGCCGGAAATTCCACTGAACTTTTGGCTCTGGAAACTGTAATTGTCCGATCCTCGAGGGGTTGACGCATCACCTCGAGGACAGATCGCTTGAATTCAGGAAGTTCATCCAAAAAAAGCACGCCATTGTGTGCCAGGGAGATCTCTCCGGGTTGGGGGATCGTCCCCCCTCCAACCAATGCAGCGTCGGAAATGGTATGGTGCGGACTTCTGAATGGCCTGCAGATCATCAGTGACGTCTGGCTTTCGATCTTTCCGGCTACGGAATGGATCTTGGTGGTTTCGAGGGCCTCCTTGAGTGTAAATGGTGGAAGAATGGTCGGCATGCGCTTGGCGAGCATAGTCTTACCTGCTCCTGGCGGGCCAATCATCAGCAAATTGTGACTTCCGGCGGCCGCAATTTCGAGGGCCCGCTTGACGTTTTCCTGTCCCTTTACCTCTGAGAAATCTACGTCAAAGCGGTTTTGACGGGTGCTGAACTCTTCGCGGGTATCAATCACCATTTGCCTGAGTGGGATGGCACAGTTAAAATAGTCAATGACCTCCCGAATGTTTGCAACCCCAAATATCTTGAGTCTGTCGACTACGGCAGCTTCCCGTGCATTTTGCATTGGTACGATTAATCCGGTGAATCCCTCTTCCCTGGCTCGAATAGCGATGGGCAAGACTCCCTTGATGGCCTGGAGACCCCCATCCAACGACAGCTCTCCCATCATGACAAACCTATCAATTTCAGGTGCCACAATTTGTTCGGAGGCTGACAGTATCCCCATGGCAATGGGCAGATCGTAGGCTGAACCCTCTTTGTGAATGTCGGCAGGGGCCATGTTGATAACCGTTTTTTTGCCCGGCAGCTTGAATCCATGGAAGCGCAATGCGGCATCAATTCTTTGCTGACTCTCCCTTACGGCCAGATCTGCCAGACCTACCATGTTAAATCGAATTCCACGCGAAACATCAACCTCGATGGTTATTGTGGTCGCATCGATTCCGTGCACTGCACTGCCAAAAGTTTTTACCAGCATGGCTTCCCGTTATTAACACAACAGTTGATTACCCTTAAATATAGCGAATTTTAAGGAGAAAAAGAAATAATCGGGGCATCATTTCTGCAAGATCACCTAAACTTTTGCACGCTCTCCCAATGAGGCGCCATGGAAATATCCACTATATTTGCCTGATAAATCTGCAGTTTTTTGCAATCATTTTAACCAATCTCCCATCGAGTGTCAGACGTCATTCATCTATTACCAGACTCAGTTGCCAACCAGATTGCTGCCGGTGAGGTTATTCAACGACCTGCATCTGTCGTTAAGGAGTTGGTTGAGAATGCCATCGATGCCGGTGGAGATTCAATTGTCGTCCATGTTAAGGATGCCGGCCGTACCCTGATTCAGGTGATTGACAATGGCAAGGGGATGTCACCTACCGATGCCCGCATGTCGTTTGAGCGTCATGCAACCTCCAAAATAAAGGAGGCAAGTGACCTTTTTTCCATCCGGACCATGGGTTTCCGGGGGGAGGCACTGGCTTCCATTGCCTCGGTGGCAGATGTGGAGTTAAGAACCCGTCAGCGCGGTGAAGAGTTGGGAAGTTACCTGCATATCCTGGGTTCAGTATTGCAGAAGCAGCAGACCGATCACTGTCCGGAGGGATCCAATTTTGCTGTCAAGAATCTATTTTTCAACGTTCCTGCCCGGCGTAAATTTTTAAAATCAAACAGTTACGAACTAAAAAACATCATCACTGAGGTGCAACGGATCGCCCTGGCCAATCCGGAGCTGGCTTTTTCTTTGTACCACAACCTGGCACCGGTCTATGAGCTTCCTGCGGAGAGCCTTCGAAAGAGAGTCGTTGGACTCTTTGGAAAAGCGATCAACCAAAGTCTTACTCCGGTAGAGGCAGAGACGACCCTCGTGAAGCTATCCGGTTATATCGGGCAGCCAAAGTTTGCCAAAAAAAGTTTTGGGGAGCAATTCTTCTTTGTAAATGGCCGGTTCATGAAGCATCCTTTTTTCCACCGCGCAGTGATGCATGCCTATGAACGGATCCTGCCACCGGATGCTGTTCCCTCCTATTTTCTTTACCTGGAGGTTGACCCAGCCACCATCGACATCAACATCCATCCTACCAAGACAGAGATCAAATTCGAAGATGAGCAAGCTATCTGGCATATTTTAAGTGCTTGTATCCGGGAGGCGATCGGTAAATACAACCTGATGCCAACCATCGATTTCGATCAGCGGGGTTCCATTGAGATTCCGATGCCTCCCGGACGGGGAAGCATGCCAATTGCCCCGGAGATTGAGATCAACCGTCATTACAACCCTTTTCAGCAGGATACTTATGCCAGCAGAAATGATTTTTCAAGGAATGGAGATCAGTCAGGGCATTGGGAAAAGCTTTACCAAGGGGTAGAGAGGAGAAATGACGGAGAGACGGAGGGACGGAGAAATGAGGGGACGAGGGCAATAGGAGATGAAGAGACAGGGAGAAATTTTGGGTTCTCCAACCCGCAGCAAGATTTTGAAAATGGGCAGTCACAGTTCCCGATGGATGAGGAGCATCCATTCAAATCAGCCCAATTCCTACAGCTCAAGAATCGCTACTTGCTCACGCCAGTCAAATCCGGGCTGATGGTCATCGACCAAAGGGAAGCACATGCCCGGATTCTGTACGAGAATTTCATGAAAAATTTCAGTACGCACTTATCTTCCAGTCAACGCCAACTTTTCCCTCCCGTTCTGGAGCTGAATGCCGCTGATGCGGAGATTCTGAATGCTCTAAGGGAAGAGCTACACCAATTGGGGTTTGAAATCAGGCCAGAGGCAGACCACCATTTTTACATCGACGGGACACCCGGTTCGCTGAGTCACCTGGATGCCAAAGAGCTGGTGGAAACAGTCATCGCCTCATTCATGGACCGGCCGGTAGATTTGATGGAGGAGATCAAGTCTCAACTGGCCCTGGTACTTGCACAATCCTCGGCAATCAACTATGGGATTACACTGAAACAAGAGGAGATGGGGGGATTGTTCAACCAGCTTTTCTCCTGTCAGTCGCCCGGATATTCTCCAACCGGTAAAAGAATTGTAACAATCATCCCGATTGCTGAGATCGAAAATCTGCTCAAAGATTAGCGTTTCTCATCTGATTCCTTATTTTTGCATAAAATGATCTGAAAATTCTACCCATGCAATACCGTCCCTCCTCTCCCCTGTCGATGCCTCCGGTGGTCAAAAACCTGATAATGATCAATGTGGTCATGCTGGTTGCTACCTGGGCACTGAAATCTACCGGAACGGATCTTACTGAAATTCTGGGATTATACTATCCCGGTTCCCCAAATTTCAGACCTTACCAGCTGGTCACCCATCTTTTCATGCATGCCAATTTCTGGCACCTTTTTATGAACATGTTTGCCTTGTTCATGTTTGGAAAAGTTCTTGAGATGGTATGGGGTCCAAAACGTTTCATCATCTACTTCCTGGTTACCGGACTTGGCGCTGCCACGCTCCACCTATTCGTGAATTACCTGGAGCTGTCACAGGTTTCCAAAAGTGTGGATGCATTTGTAAATACACCTTCTCCGGAACTGCTCTCCTCTTTTGTCAAGGCCAATCTGGGTGGACATGCTGCCCCTTGGGTACATGACTTCATCAACAAATGGTCTGAAGCACCTGGCAATGCAGCCTATGCACAACAGGGAACCGAGATTGTCCAAAGGATTTTTGAAGAAAAGATCAATATTCCGACAGTCGGTGCTTCCGGGGCAGTATTTGGCATTCTGCTGGCCTTTGGTGTTCTTTTTCCCAACACTGAATTAATGCTGCTCTTCCCTCCTGTACCAATCAAGGCCAAGTATTTTGTCATTGGATATGGTTTGATTGAACTGTATTTGGGCTTTACCCAATCCAACAGCAATGTGGCCCACTTTGCCCATTTGGGGGGAATGTTGTTCGGGTATCTGTTGATACGCTACTGGAATACCAGTTCAAAGAATTTTTATTGAAGGGCAGAGGGCATGGAGCAGAGGGCAGAGGGCACAGGGAAGAGGAGTAGTATAAAAATCACAATGGGTTTTAAAAGTTGAAATTCCGCATTTATGGCGATAACGGATGAGATAAAGCTTTCCTACCAACATGGCACCTATCTGACGAAGCTGATTTACATCAACATCGCGGTGTGGATCGTTGTGAGGCTGACTACTGTAATATTGGTTCTGGGGGGCAATGAACATCCCACTTTTTTGGATTGGATTTCATTGCCGGCCTCTTTCAATCAGTTTTTAACCCGTCCCTGGACGCTCTTCACCTACATGTCGCTGCATTACGAGCTTTGGCATCTGTTGATCAACCTGCTCTGGCTTTACTCATTTGGACGCATCTTCCTGGAATACCACTCCTCCCGGAAATTGCTGTGCCTCTACATATTTGGAGGCCTGGCAGGTGGATTCTTCTTTATGGCAGCCTATAACCTATTCCCCTACTTTCAAAAAAATATTGAATTTGCGCAACTTTTGGGTGCCTCCGCCTCTGTGATTTCCATCGTAATAGCCACGGCAGTTTATGTACCCAACCACTTGATTCATTTAATATTAATTGGCCCCGTGAAAATTAAATGGATCGCCCTAATATCCTTTATCCTCTATCTTGTAAACCTAACAGGAGACAATGCCGGGGGAAATTTCGCCCATCTTGGCGGTGCTTGCTGGGGTTTCATGTACATGACACTGCTGAAATCTGGAATAGACCTCTCTTCACGTTCGGAAAGATTCATTGACCGGATCTTTGACTGGTCGAAACCCAAAAGGAGACTGAAGGTAGAGTACAATTCTGGAACTGTCCGTGAATATGGTTACAACAAAAGCAAAAAGGAAAAACAGGAAGAGGTCAACCGGATTCTTGACAAAATCAGCAACACCGGATACGATGCATTAACCCCAGCAGAAAAAGAGACGCTTTTCAGGATGAGCGGGAAAAGATGAAGAAAAGTACGACCGGCAAGCTGCTTACCAAGTTCGGATTTATGGCAAATGTATTCTTTGCCAGCTTTTTGCTACTGGTCTACCTCGCGGCATTTGTCCCTTCCGATCGATTTTGGCCAGCAGCTTTCCTGGGTTTTCTATATCCCTACCTACTGGCAATCAATCTGTTGTTTGTAATCTTCTACGCCTCTTTGAAATCGAAGAAACTCCTCCTTTCCCTGGGGATCATCCTGGTTGGTTATCATCACCTTTTCAACTTCATTCAACCATTGCCAAATTTTGGTACAGCAGAAAAGGGATTGAAAATCCTCACCTACAATGTGCATCATTTCTCCACGGCCCCTCCCCATAATCAGGCTGCATCACCAAAGATCCTGGATTACCTTCGCAAAGAAAATGCCGATATTGTTTGTTTACAGGAGACCAGGCTCTTCAAAAGCGGAAGATTGTCCCCTGACAAGATCCGGGAAGCGCTGCCCGGGATAACACATTATCATCTTGCCCATTCCATCTCAACGGCAGGACCAATGACGCTCTCAAAATTCCCCATCGTCAGCATGGGAGAAATAAGGTTTGAGAAGAGTGCCAACATGGTTCTCTACTCGGATATAAGGGTTCGACCGGGGCAAATTGTTAGGGTATACAACTGTCATTTACAATCTTACCGGATAACCCCTGAAGAATATACCTTGACAGATCCTGGGAAGTCAGGAACCAATGAACAACAGCTGAGGGAGGCACGGATGATCAGCAGGAAAATGAAACTCGCATTTACCTTCCGGGCCAAACAAGCCAGAACGGTGGCCGACCACCTAAAAAAGTGCCCCTACCCTATCATCGTATGTGGTGACTTCAATGATACGCCACTCTCCTACACCTACCACATTCTAAGCAAAGAGCTGCATGATGCATTCGCGGAGGCTGGATTCGGTATCTCCAATACTTACAACGGATTTTTACCCCTCTTTAGAATCGATTACATTCTGCACAGCAACCGTTTTAGGGCAACTTCCTACCGAAGTGAAAGGATAGAGCTATCTGATCATTTCCCTGTATCAGCGGTGATGGAGTGGCTAAAGTGAGTGGCAATTCGGGGAAAACGATCATTATTTTCCTGGTTAAACATGAATATCCCTGATTAATTATCTATATTTGATTGAGTGAATAAATCACGATTTCAAAACTACCAACCTGGCTGATGCAATCCACTGGTGTGTTCCATCGCGTAAATAAAAACCGGCCATAAAAGAGATGAAAAAATACCGTGCCATTATCATAGATGACGAGCGGAATGTACGCGAGGTGTTGGAATTGCTGCTTTCACAGTTTTGCAAAGAGGTTGAAGTTGTGGCGCTTGCCGCTTCTGCTGCCGAGGGGCGCGAACTTTTGAAAAGGCACTTCATCGACTTTATTTTTCTGGATATATCAATGCCGAAGGAAGATGGCTTTACCTTTCTGACTACCATCCCCAAAGAGAATTACAGTATTATTTTTGTTACGGCCTTTGAAGTCTATGCGTTACGGGCACTCAAGGCGAGTGCCATTGATTATCTGCTGAAACCTGTCTCTCCGCAGGATCTGGTAGAAGCGGTGAACAAGGCCGTACATCACCTTGAACAGCGGAAAGCAGGGTTACACGACAAACAAGTCTACCAGGAATCGCTGGAGAACCTCAATGAAAACATTCGCCGAACATCCAAGAACATTACCAAGATCACAGTTTCAGAGCAGTTTGGATTTCAAATTGTTAATACATCAGACATTGTATATCTTGAAGCCGACAGCAATTATACCCTGTTGCATCTCAACGGATCAAAAAATATTCTTGCCACCCGGACACTTGGAGATTTCGAGAAAATACTCGAACAACCTGAATTCTTCCGGATACACAAATCGGTTTTGATCAACCTGAATTACCTGAAAGCCTATTCCAGTTACCAGGGAAATATGGTGACATTACACGACGGAACTACTTTGAACATCTCTCGCAGGAGGCTGAATGATTTTAGAGAGACAATTCAGAATTTCACAAAATCACTGGACTAACTTGAAAACAAATTTTCTTACCATCCTTGTGATCTCCTTGATTGCCTCCTCCAGATTGTTGGGGCAGGATCCATTTATCCAGCATTTTAAAACATCGGAAGGGTTGTTGTCCAACAGTGTTTACAAGATCTTTCAGGACAACAAGCATTTTATCTGGTTTGCTACAGATGCCGGTGTATCCAAATATGACGGATCAAAGTTCGACCATTACAGAAAGCAAGACGGCCTAAGCACCAACAATGTCATTGATTTTGCAGAGGATCGATTTGGGCGGGTTTGGTTCTTTCACACCAATGCCTCCCTCAGTTTCTATTGCGACAATTTGATCTTTAACGAAAAAAACACTCCCTACCTTGATTCATTGAGAAGCAGTGATTACTTCCGCAAGTTTTCGGAAGATCGGGAAGGAAATATCTATTTCTATGCCCACCAGAATCGGCTAATTTTCAAACTGGATACATTGAATCATGTAACTCGATACAATTTGCCCATATTGCCTATATACAATCCTTCGACCTCAGGCAGGGCTGAAGGTCTGTCTGTCAATTACATGAACATAGATGCCAACGGCGATTTTCTTCTTTGGGCATCGGGAGGATATTTCAGGATGAACAAGAATTCCGAGAACCCAGTTCTGGTGAATGACGCCTACAGATACAAGGATGTAATCACGGCTTCCAACAACAAGAAGTATATTTTAGTGCGCAAGAAGGACAGTATCAATTTTCAGTTGAAAAGGTTTAACGAACAGGTGCACTTCGACAAAGATGAATCCCTGGTAAATACTGGTTCAAAATATATCTCTGCAATTCTGGAGGATGACAATGGTCTGTTATGGATTGCAACGGCAGATCAGGGGGTCTATTGTTACAAGAACAACAAGCTATATTATTATATTGAGATAAAAGATGCCACCTCAATAATTCAGGATCATGAAAATAATATATGGATCAGTTCTTTAAAGGAGGGGGTATACAAAATCAGTCCATTCTTTTACCAGCACCAGCACTTTGAGAGTTCTCTATTCAATAATTCAGGGATTTATGCACTCGGGCAAAATAAGGATGGGGGAATTTGGTGTACAAATGGACAGTTACTCTACCTTATCAAGGATGACCTTATTTACAAGGCAGATTTCCAGCGTGCCGAAAAATCATTTGATCAAATTACGGTGATCAGCAAAAATCTGCTGCTGTTGGGGGAGATGGGCAAAAAACCATACATTCTGGATGGTATTCGGATTAACCAAAGCACAAGGAAGATAACAATAGACCATGTTCTTCTGGGGCCCCTTTTAACCAACCGGCTTTTTTTGAACCCCGGGCAAAATGAAATCTGTTCATATTACCAGTCCTTACTTGTTTTTACCAACGTCACCCAACCTTTTAAAAAATCCAGTATCAGAAGAGTTGGAGAAAGGATATTCAATTGCTTTTACAATTCAAAAAACGAATTAATCCTCAATTCAAAGAAGAATTATATTTATCATGAAGGCACCAGGAGGGAATCGGCGGAACTTTCATATTTTAACAATAAAATAATCTCAGACCACCTGAACATTGATGACAATATTGAGTTGTTCAACATCGAGGGAGATTCACTTTTTTTACTAAATGACAAGCGCCTCTACAATCTTACAGCAACATTTGCCCAACATGTAGATTTGGCGATAAAACATCTGGTTTACCAGGATTCCACCTTGTTCCTGGCAACATCCAGAAATCTCTATTTGTGTAAGAATCCCCTGAATATTTTGCAAAACAAACCTGTTGAGCTGAACCTCATCGATATCAACTTCAGGTCTATCCAAAATATCATCATCAAGGATGGAAGGCTTTACATCGGCAGTGATGATGGTTTGTCGATACTGCCTTATCATGAGTTGATGAATCGCACCATCAATTCACCTATTCCCTATTTTAATTCTATTCAGGTCAACGACCAGGAGAACCTCGTCGGCCAGAAAATTGTCTCTCTCATCACGACCCAAAGGGTTAACATCGCTTTCGGGAGTATCAACTATTCAGTCAATCCCAACATCTTCTCCTACAAACTGGAAGGTTCCGATACCGATTGGACCGAAGTAAAGGGGAGCAATGTGGTTTTGCAAAACCTTCCCAAAGGGAAATACACATTTAAGCTACGGGCACGCAAACCTGCTTCCAACTGGAGTGAGCCGGTGGAATTTGGCATCTCCGTAAATGCCACCATCTGGCAGCACCCGTTGTTTTATTTCTTTGTTATTTTAATTTTCGCCGTTATTATCTTCCTCATTGTATTGAGACAGAAGAACATAGAATTGGCTCGTCACGAGATGGAGAACCAAATCATATTGCTGGAGCAAAAATCTCAACAAGCAATGATGAACCCGCACTTTATTTTCAATGTGCTCGGATCGATTCAGAACTATCTTTTGCGAAACCAGCCAAATGAAGCCGGAATCTATCTTTCACAGTTTGCCAGGCTGATCCGTCAAAACCTCAAGGCGACAAGTAGTTCTATGATCAATCTTGAAGAGGAGATTGATAGATTGAAGGATTACCTGGAACTCGAAAAATTGCGCATGGGCAATAAGTTTGACTATTTGATCGAAAACAGGGATGGTCTGGCTGCTGAAGACCTGTTTATCCCGGCCATGATTGTACAGCCCTTTGTGGAGAATGCCGTCTGGCATGGGATATCACCATTGGAGGAGAAGGGGATTATCCGTATTTCATTTAGGCTGAAGGATGAGAAATCACTTCAAATCATTGTGGAAGACAACGGGATTGGCATTGCCAATGCCAGGAAAAATGGCAACAATACCGATAGTCACTTAAAACTTGGCACCAGTATTATTAGCAAGAGACTGGAACTGCTAAGCAAGAAGTACGAAACGGAAACCCATATACTGTTCAGTGAGCAATCTCCCGGTAATACCAATCCTGGCACAAAAGTGGAAATCATAGTACCATTCCTTTTTGAATAGACCAAATTGTTGAAAGGTCCAATTACCGTTTAATAACTGCATTGTGCACTCATTCATTCCAGACCACCTTTTAATCAATCCTCAAGTTTTCCAGATTTAGGCAAATTATATTTACAGCAGGAAAACGGAAATTGTTTTTGACTTTTACAATTTACTGCTTTACCTGACATAAGACCTAAGAAAACCACCTGGACCTCACCGGTCAAGTACTTAGTTGAGCTGGAGCAATGCCGAGGTTCACTAAGTACTTTGCATTTTAAGGACTCCGTATGTACCATTCAGATGATAGGACCTGGAGAAAGTGCTACACGCACAGCCATTGATATTGGGAGTTCCATCCTGAAGATAAAAAAAAGCCCTGAATGGATCAGGGCTTTTTTTTGCGTTTAAACAGCGACCTTCTGCTAGAGAAGTGCATCTATTTTGGCAGCAAGTATTGTTTTGGGGACAGCGCCTACCTGTTTGTCAGCGATGTCACCACCTTTGAAAAAGAGGATAGTTGGAATGTTTCGGATACCGAACCTGGCAGCCGTTCCGGGATTGGAATCAACATCCATCTTTGTGATAACTGCACGGTCTTTGTAATCAATGGCAAGCTCACTAACAAGTGGTCCGATCATTCTGCAAGGACCGCACCATTCTGCCCAAAAATCAACCAAAACAGGCTTGTCCGATTGAAGAACAATCTCCTCAAAATTTGCATCTGTAACTTCTATTGTCATGATATATCTTTTAAAATTATGTTGTTTTTAACGCCAAATAATTCGTTGCCAAATGGTCAAACTAAATAACTGCCTCGTCAGTTTTGCTTGATGCGCAGTAATCAGCAAGTTTTATGCCTCCACAAAGGTATAAAATTACAAATTTAATTTATACTAAAATTTATTTCTGTCTGTTTTTGTAAATAGCTTTTGAGTTCCTGTGTTACTGTAACACTTCTGGTTCGTGAAAACATCTGTATACGCGTATCGGTTTCGGAATCTATCAGATTAAACCGCAAGGTTGTTCTTCCCGCATTGTTAAGCAGTACATTTTCAAGTTCCTGAATAGACTCTTCATCAATTTTATCAACCGGAACTTCAAGGGTGATGCTTGCAGCTTTGGCTGCCAACTCTTCCAGCAGTTCCATTTTAGCAGGCTTGAATTCCAGGTCTCCTCCCCCCCACCTTTCGAGTACCTTGCCTCGGATCATCAGGAACAAGCCTTTCCGGCAGAACTTGCTGAAGGAGACATAATCGTTGCCAAAAAGCATAAATTTAAGTGATCCGTTGTAATCGGTAAGGACCATGCTTGCAAAGTTTTTGCCATTCTTTGATATCCCTTCCTGTGCTTCCGTAACGATTCCTGCCAGGACCAGGTCCCTGTTTTTAAAGGCAGGCAGATCGGCCGATAAGTCTGAGAAGGTGACCCCCTTGGTACAGTAGCTATTGATCTCCAATTTGTAATCGTCCAGGGGGTGTGCTGAGAGATAGATCCCGATAAGGTTCTTCTCCTTTTCCAGTGCAACAATGGTTGGCCACTCCGGCACAACCGGTATAGCAGGCAATTTGATGGAGATTGGCTGAATTTCCCCAAAAAGATTGGCCATGGACCCACCTTTTTCACCCTGAATTTTGTTCCCATATTTGATCAGTGCCTCAATGAAGGAGATGCCGTCCCCGGTATCTGCAAAAAATTGAGCCCTGTTCATCGTCTGGAAACTATCAAAAGCCCCTGCCGTTGCCAATCCTTCCAAATTCTTTTTATTGGTGGATTGAAGGTTAACCCGCTCGACCAGGTCGTAAATACTTTTGTAGTCACCATTCAAATCCCGTTCCTTCAGGATATCTGCGACGGCTCCTGCTCCCACTCCCTTGATGGCCGTCAATCCAAAGCGCAAAGCCCCATTTTTGTTGACGAAGAAGGAGGCTCTTGACTCATTCACATCCGGCCCCAGCACCTTCATTCCCATGTGGTTGCATTCGTCCATAAAGAGCGAAATCTTATCTGAATTCGAGAGGTTGCAACTCAGCACCGCTGCCATAAACTCAGAAGGATAATGGGCCTTCAGGTAACCGGTTTGGTAGGCGATGAAGGCATAACAGACAGAGTGAGATTTATTGAAGGCATAGGAGGCAAAGGCTTCCCAGTCCTTCCATATTTTTTCAGCCAATGTTTCCGGGGCCTTTCCCAACTCCTTGCACCCCTCCACAAATTTCAGGTTCTTTTTACATCCCTCCTTGAAGAGTACTTTGAGCTCATCCATCATCTTGCGGTCTTTTTTACCCATAGCCTTCCGCAACGAATCGGATTGACCCCGCGTAAAATTGGCAAGGGCCCGCGCCTGGAGCATCACTTGTTCCTGGTAGACTGTGATCCCATAGGTGTCGCGGAGATAGGTTTCCATCATTGGATGATCGTAAACCACTACTTCGCGGCCATGCTTGCGGTTGATGTAGGAGGGAATGTATTCCATTGGGCCGGGACGGTACAAGGCATTCATGGCTACCAGATCTTCGAAGCAGTTGGATTGAAGCAATTTCAACCACTTTTTCATTCCGGCTGATTCGAATTGAAAAATTGCGGTAGTCTCTGCTGCACTGAAGAGTTCAAAAGTTTTGGCATCATCCATGGGAAGGCGGTCGATGTCGATCTCTATTTTCCTGGTAAGTTTGATATTTTCCAGGCACTCCTTGATGATGGAGAGGGTTTTGAGTCCTAAAAAGTCCATCTTCATCAACCCGATCGATTCCACAAAATGACCGTCATATTGCGTTGTAAGCAAGTCCTCATCCTTGGTAGGCATCAGTGGAATGTGCATATCCAGCGGATCCCGGCCGATGATCACACCGCAGGCATGTACCCCA
>CAZVTL010000054.1:0-2160 GCA_964630075.1 uncultured Tangfeifania sp. | reverse complement strand
TTCACGCTCCAGCAATGGATTGGCAGCATAGGCATATTTTAGCGTGATCTTGGGGGTTTCCGGAACCAGCTTGGCAATCCTGTCGGTTTCGGGCAACGGAATACGCAGCACCCTGCCAACATCCCTGATGGCCATTTTAGCAGCCATGGTACCGAAGGTACAGATATGCGCCACCCGCTCGCGGCCATATTTTTCCTTTACCCAGTCGAGCACCAGTTGCCGGCCATCGTCGTCAAAATCGATGTCAATATCCGGCATGGAGATTCTGTCCGGATTGAGAAATCTTTCGAAAAGCAGTTCGTATTTGATTGGGTCCACATTGGTAATCCCGGTTGTGTAGGCTACTACTGAACCGGCGGCAGAACCTCTGCCGGGACCCACAATCACCCCCATTTGCCTTGCAGCATTGATAAAATCCTGTACAATCAGGAAGTACCCAGGAAAACCCATCGTTTTGATGACGTGCAACTCGAAGTTGATCCGCTCCTGGGTATCCGGATCGATGGATTCGCCGTATCTTTCGATGGCTCCCTTTTTCACCAGTGACTCCAGGTAATCTGATTCAAATTTCACCCTCAGGGTACTTTCGTAACCACCCATCCGATCATAATCCTTTCCAAACTCCTCCTTCAGGTGATCCTCTCCAAATTTAATGCGGTATTGCTCTATGGTAGCAAAACTTTCCGGGATGGGGAAAGCAGGCATGATGGGTTTGGCATTCAGTTCGAAAAACTCCACCTTATCTACAATCTCCTGGGTATTGGCCAGCACATCCGGCAGATCACCGAACAGGGCGTTCATTTCTGCCGTACTTTTGAGCCACTCCTCTTTGGTATATTTCATCCGGGTTGGATCGTCAAGATCCTTACCCGTATTGAGACAGATCAACAGATCATGGGCATCGGCATCTTCCTGGTTTACAAAATGGACATCGTTGGTGGCGATCAATTTGATCTGGTGCTCCTGGGCCAGTTGTATCAAAACCTTGTTGACACTCATCTGCATGTCGTAAACTTCCCTCCGTTGTTCGGGGTCCACAGCTGGATGCCGTTGTACTTCCAGGTAAAAATCATCCCCAAAAATTGACTTGTACCATTCTATAACCTCTTTGGCACCAGAAAGGTCACCTTTCATGATCAATTGAGGCACTTCACCCCCCAGGCAGGCAGTCGAGACAATGAGACCCTCACTGTGCTTCCTGAGCAAATCCTTGTCAATCCTGGGCTTGTAATACATCCCCTCCGTATTGGCTATCGTAACAAGTTTTAGCAAATTTCGGTAACCCTTGTCATTCTTGGCAAGCAGGATCAGGTGATCCCCGGAACGGTCCTCCTTCTCATTTTTATCCTTGAACTGAATCCCCCTTGATGCAACATAGGTCTCGACACCAAGAATTGGCTTGATTCCATTCTTTTTGCAAGTCTCATGAAAGTCCTTGATTCCAAACATATTACCATGATCAGTCAGGGCGAGGGCCGTCATTCCGTCGCCTTTTGCCTTGCTAACCAGACCACCGACACTGGCAGCACCATCTAAAATCGAATATTGACTGTGAACATGCAAATGTGTGAAAGGGACCATGGGCAGAAAACGTTGACTGACAGAAAAAAAAGAGTTTCACCCTCCATCAGGAGCGGTTGGTTTAAAGATAATCAAAAGTGCATGGCAAGCAAATTCTAAATGCAGGTTTTGTCCATTCTCTGAAATCTGTGGAAAAAACCAACAATACACTTTCATACAAAAAGAGGCCATCTCAACCTCATGAGACAGCCTCTTTTTTATGGGGAATTGGACTTATTTATCCGAATATCTTCTTTGAGCAATACTTACCGACTGGTAGGTGTCTTTGCCCTCTTCAAAAATAAAGGCAGAGACTTCAAAAAACAGATCAGTCAAGGCATACAGCGTTAAACTTGTAAGTGGAAAGGGAATAGACAAATCTGTTGCGCCATCCTTTGGAACCAGAAAATTTGATTCATAAATGATGGTTTTCGTCATGTAAGCCGGATCCTGGTAAAAAATACGAACCTTGTATGCTTCTGCGCTGGCTGCAGCCTTCCAGGTCACAGTCAAGTCAGTAGGTGCAGCTGCCGGAGTTTTCGTTACTGCCAGTTGTTGCACAGGTGCGACAGATTTGGTTCCGGTAGTATTAGACCTCGT
>CAZVTL010000053.1:0-18295 GCA_964630075.1 uncultured Tangfeifania sp. | reverse complement strand
GGTGATTTGGTGGATCCACTTTTATTGCAGGGGAAAGCGTGCCCCGCTTGATTAATACCTTTTGAAAAGCAGAAGTGAAAAGAGCATTTTCAGGGTCTGAACAGCTTCTCCAGAAATCGCGCAAACGAATCTCCTCCTTCTGCTCCTTTGAGGGGGAGATGCATCTGTTCCCACCCCATTCCCAAATATATTTTCCCTGGCTGTTTAGCAACAGGTATTTGTATTCAAGGTGATCCAAATCTGTCTCGAGATTTACCTGCCATTCACCAGGATATTGATTTTTCATTGGAATGGCCTTGCACGGATCCCATTTCCCAAATTGTGTTGTAGATCCCGAGATGAAGAGTGATTCTCCCCAGGTTGTCTGAAAATTGATTTTGAACGATAGTTGCATTTTTTCCCCCTTTCTAATGTAAGGTTGATGGCTGATCAGCTTGCTCAAAATTACGAATCTGTTGGCTAATTCCGATGATTTCCAAAGTTTTTATTCATCCTGGGAACCCTTATTTCAAAATGTGCGTATGATCCTACTAATAAAACAATCACCGATTTGAGAAGGTTTAAACAATGACTACAGACTTTACAACTGCACCACTGCCCAAATTGATACGTTCGATAGCACTTCCATCTAGTATCGGCTTGGTATTCAATACTTTATTTAATGTGGTGGACACCTATTACGGAGGATTGGTTTCAACAACGGCCTTGGCGGCATTGTCACTCTCTTTTCCGGTCTTTTTTATCATTCTCTCTGTTGGAATGGGTATGGGAACCGGAACGACAGCACTTATTTCCTCTTCATTGGGTGAAGGAGACATTAGAAAGGCTGGAATGTATGCGGCTCAATCCATTACCTTATCATTTTTCAATGCTTTTTTGCTCACAATTGTGGGAGTAATCATGGCACCGCATCTTTTGGAATTATTGGGGGCGAAAGATGAATACCTCGCTATTGCTGCGTCCTACATGAATATCATCCTGTCTGGTACCCTTTTCTTTTTGCTCAACAGTGCTTTGAACGCTATGCTCACATCGAGAGGTGATACAAAAACATACCGGAATTTTTTGGTTGGAGGATTTTTTCTAAACGTTTTGATGGATCCCTGGTTCATGTATGGAGGATTAGGAGTTCCTGCCATGGGAGTTGGAGGAATTGGGTTCTCAACTGTGATCATTCAATTTCTTGGTTCCCTCTACCTGGTTCATCGGATACGGAAAAGAAAGATCATGTCAGGAATCGAATGGCAGGATTTTGTGCCACAAAAGAGTTATTTTATTGACCTGTTCAAGCAGGGATTTCCGGCTAGTTTAAATATGCTTACCGTAGCCATTGGGATCTTTGTGATCACCTATTTTGCCGGAAAATTTGGGAAAGAAGCAGTAGCGGCTTATGGCATCGCCACCAGGATAGAACAGCTTGCATTGCTTCCTACCATGGGGCTTAATATCTCGGCGCTTACCATTGCTGCACAGAATTTTGGAGCGGGTTTGCCCCGCAGGGTTTTTGATTCCTGGAAGCTGAACATTATATATGGTTTGCTGATTATCCTGGTAGGAATCATCAGCGTTAAAATATTTATGGAGCCACTGATTAAAATATTTACTGCTGATCCCAATGTTGTATTGATTGGCAAAGAGTATCTTAGCATAGCTACCTTGTTCTTTTTTGCCTATATTTTTTTGAACATTTCAGTATCAACACTGCAAGGAATCAAAAAACCGCTGTATGCCATATTCGTCGGTACTTACCGTCAACTTTTGGTTCCGCTGCCGCTCTTCCTTTTGTTGGCCCTCTATATGGATTGGGGAACCAAGGGGATATGGTGGGGCATCTTTTTTGCCAACTGGAGTGCTGCTATTTTTACTTTTTTATATACACGGCGCAAACTTCAAAAATTACTGGTTGCCAAGACAAGTGCCTAGAGTGCCTAAAGTGAACTAAAGTGCCTAAAGTATTTCGCCCTAAACAAGTTTAGATCAATTTTGTTGACTTAAAACTTTAGGCATTCTAATCACTTTAAACTCTTTAGGTCCTGCTACTTCTTCGAATTATCTTTCAAGGATACCGTGCGGTTAAAGACCAATTTTTCTGGTTTCGAGTCTGGATCCACATTGAAATATCCTAATCTTTCGAATTGGTAATTGGTAAGCGGCTTTGCATCTTTGATAAATGGCTCCACATAGCAGTTTCCAAGCGTTTTCAGGGAATCAGGATTTAGAAACTCCAGGAAATCTTTTTCTTTGTGGCCATCAGGATCAGGATCTGTAAAAAGACGGTCGTAAAGCCGAACTTCACAGTTGACTGCTTCTTTGGAGGAGACCCAGTGGAGGGTAGCCTTTACCTTACGGCCATCTGGAGCATTACCGCCCTTGGTTTCAGGATCATAGGTACACCGGAGTTCAACAATGTTGCCTTCAGAATCCTTGATGACCTCATTGCAACGGATGAAATAGGCATATCGTAATCTGACCTCCTTGCCTGGAGCCAGTCTGTAGAATTTGGAAGAGGGTTCTTCCATAAAATCCTCCTGCTCAATGTAAAGCACCTTGGAAAAGGGAACTTTTCGTTTGCCCATGGATTCATCCTCTGGATTATTGATGGCATCCACCTCTTCAACCGTATCCTCTGGGTAGTTGGTCAATACAATCTTCAAGGGATCTGTAACACACATCAATCTTTGTGCCCTTTTGTTCAGATCTTCGCGAATGCAAAACTCCAGCAATGCGACATCAGTTACACCATCCACTTTGGTGATTCCCACCATGTCAGCGAAATTCCGTATGGATTCAGGGGTGTATCCCCTTCTCCGAAGGCCGCAAATGGTAGGCATTCGCGGATCATCCCAATCCTTAACATATCCCTCTTTGACCAACAGGAGCAATTTACGTTTACTCATTACGGTTGAGGTAATATTCAATCGGGAAAATTCAATTTGTCGGGGACGGTAATCAGTATCCTGAAGTTCATCAACAAACCAATCATACAGTGGCCGGTGGACTTCAAACTCGAGTGTACAGATTGAGTGCGTAATCCCTTCCCAAAAATCAGACTGACCATGTGCATAATCATACATCGGATAGATACACCACTTGTCTCCGGTACGGTGATGAGGCTGTTTCAGGATCCGGTACATCAAAGGATCACGAAGGTGCATATTGGGTGAAGACATGTCAATCTTAGCCCTCAGGACACAATCACCCTCATTGTATTTTCCCAACTTCATATCTTCAAAAATCTGAAGGTTGATCTCAGGAGCACTATTGCGGGTAGGGCTTTCAGTTCCGGGCCTTGTTGGAGTTCCGCGTTGTTCACTGATCACCTCCTGGCTTTGGAAATCGATGTATGCTTTTCCTCTTTTGATCAGTTCAACCGCAAAATCATACAGTTTGTCAAAATAATCGGAGGCGTAGAAGAGGCGGTCCTCCCAATCAAATCCCAGCCACTTTACATCTTCCATAATTGAATCAACGTACTCTGTCTCCTCTTTGGCTGGGTTGGTATCATCGAAACGGAGATTGGTCTTTCCTCCAAAAAGCTTGGCAGTGCCAAAGTTTAAACATATGGATTTGGCATGACCGATATGTAAATATCCATTTGGTTCAGGTGGGAACCTGGTGTGAACTCTTTTGTCATTTTTGCCGGCTGCCAGATCATCAACGATCTGCTGTTGAATGAAATTTTTCGGAACAATTGGATCCATGATGACTATTTTTATATTTTTATTTCCATATACTTCAAAGCCTGAAGTTCCAATGGTGAATTGAAACAGCTGGAGTGCTTCTCAAAGTACTCGATTTTATTCAAATGCCGGGAGTTCTAAATTTTAGTCCCTTTAATACATTATAGTTACTCCAGGCACGTCCCGCAAAGGTAACAAGAGTTGTTTATACAAGGAAGAAAAAAATAGGATTAAAAAAGGAGTTAAATTTGATCCTCAAAAAATTGAACATATGGGAATGATTGAACTGGAAGGGATGGAATTTTATGCTTACCATGGACACTTTATAAGCGAGCGGATCGTTGGGAATAGTTTTGAAGTGAACATTGCTATCGTCACAGATTGTGAAACTGCAGCACAAAGTGATCAGCTCTCAGATGCCTTGAATTATGAGTTGGTTTACCGATTGGTCAAGGAGGAGATGAACCAGCGTTCCCATCTGCTCGAACATGTTGCGGGGAGAATTCTAGGCAGGATCCACAGCGAATTCACCAATGTTGGTAAGGTGATTGTGAAAATCTCAAAAATAAGGCCTCCAATGGGGGGGCACATCAAGGCCGTTAGTGTTTCAATGGAAGGCTGAATACTCTTTTTTCAATTACGGGTTTTCTCACCTGAGAAAAATCTCTATATTTGCACCCTGAAAACGGTCGGTTGGCCGAGTGGCTAGGCAGCGGTCTGCAAAACCGTGTACGGCGGTTCGAATCCGCCATCGACCTCAATGTATTGTATTTAGTGGAATCGTCTGAAATTTCAATACGTTGAATTTCAGACGATTTTCTTTTTTGTGCACCAACAAATCCATTCTTATGTTTAAAAATTTATTGGCTACCGCACCAAAAAGCAAATCTGATAAGAATATAGCCTTGCCCAAAGCCGATTATCTGAATATACCCATTCAACTGCTAGCCGGTTTTCTTGATGATACCAGACATTCAATCAGGAACATTTACTATTATTCCCTGTATGCTCACTTTGTTAAAATTGGGAAGGGATCTGAAAAGGATAAATACAAGGAGGCTTGTGATTGGCTAGGTTTTCAGCTTATCGACCGTGAAGAGAATCTTAGGCTTGGAAAGGCGCTCTATGCTCGCTATCAAAATTCACCCATGGCGGGAATTGAACGAAATCTCTACTCAGAGTATAATAATCTTGAAAAAACCGATTTTGAAAAAGCATGCTTCCTGGCTTATCATGCGTTGAAATCTATTGCTGGTAACAAAACTTTCCAAAAGGCAGATAACAAACTATTGTGGGCACGAATGGATGGCAAGGTCAGAGCGGTAAAAGAGCTGTCTGAATTGTCTGAAAGAGTAAGGTTTTATACCCAGGAGTACCAAACACTGAAAATCAAGCGAGAACTTCAGGACAATTGGGGATTGGTTTATTACGCCCAACAAACCAGAGGTTATTATGTCTCTTTCAGGTTGGATTTGAAATCTTTGATCGCCGAAGCAGTGAAACGAAAACGAAAATCTATTGATAAGCAACGGCTTCAAAAAATAAGAACGATGGAAAGTGAGGTTATGGGAGTTCTGGAGAAAAAAAACTCAAAGTCTAAGTTTCATTAAACCAATAAGATGATCCAATCTAAAGTGGGAGCATTAACGTAAGCCAATTCTCTTAATTGTACACACTCATATCACACTCATATCACGCTCATCGCTTACCCATATCTCAGTCTAAATAAATTGGGAATATCATATATTCCAATGATGGGTACAAAAAACTACCAGGTGCAAGGAGAAACCAGGATTCCCATATTTTTATTTCGGAAAAGCTATTCGCCAATTATTCAATTCTCAGGAAGTTATTGGGATTTTTACTTACACATCTTCGTTTAATAACCATCTTGACAAATTCAATGGGTCTTTTTGCATATTTTATTAGTGAAAACACCCGATTTATCCTTTCACCCGACCTATCCTGAGGAAATTTGGCAAGAAAATGGCTGTATAATCTGGTCCATTTTCCTTAAACCCCATTTTTGGCAGGTTGGAATTTTTTGGCCGGACCAATACCATTTATTTTTCATTTTCCCAACAGTATTTTCATTCCCAGAATGATTGTTCGCAGCAGAAAACAGTGTATATAAGATCTACACCATATTGGAATTTCGAAATCAATTTTCTCAAAATTTTACTTTTGCATAATTGAGATTTTGATTATGCAAAGGTCCCGTTTTTTATGTTACCGTTGATTGCATTTCTACAGGGAAAGAACATTTATTTACTGCAAATATAATAAATATTTATATAGTAAGCATCAATAAAACAAGTTATTAATAGTGTATATATTAATTAAAAAATTACATTTTTATCTTCTTCCCCCATTTTTCAGGATATTTTTTATCCAATGTTTAAAAAGTACAGATATAATGATGATTAGAGTATTTCACATAAATAAGAAGTTCATTAGTTCATTTTGAATCTCTTTTTGCGCAAGTTTACATATTGGGAGATACGTTCCTGTGTGCACAGGACATTTTATCTGAACAAGAATTGTCACCAAGCGTAATTTTATGCCGGCCAACGAATGGTTCTATTTGAATCTTAGGGATCAAAAGATGATGGTATATATGAGATTGAAGAATTATGGAAAGGCGAACACGCTGGAAGTGAAATTGTGATTACTTTTGAAAGGAGAGATATTTTCTCAGCTAACAGAATCTGTTACTTGTGAGGGCTTGTTGTCTATTTTGGAGTTGGTTTTCGTTTTCATGTCATCGATTTTGGCTCCAATGGTTGGATCATCTTTCTAGTTTTAATTGGTAGCACTAATATAGATCTGTCTTATGCAAAGGTTCAGTCGTAGAGATTTTGTCCAGAAAACTGCCCTTACCGGTGCAGGTATGGGTTTTGTGGGTGCTTTTGGAAATACTTCTACTCCATCTTTTCAGTCAATGGGAAAGAGAATAGGCATTATTGGTTTGGATACCTCACACAGTATTGCTTTTGCCAAAGCGTTGAACGCCAAGGATGCTGCTGTTGTTTTTCAGGGATATAAAGTTGTGGCAGCATTTCCTTACGGAAGCCGGGACATTCTCAGCAGCAGTGAACGAATACCTGGATACACGGAAGAGGTACAAAAATACGGTGTGGAGATTGTCGGCTCTATCACAGAGCTCCTGAAGAAGGTTGATTTTGTCATGCTGGAGACAAACGATGGGAGATTGCATCTTGAGCAGGCATTGGAGGTTATTCAGGCGGGGAAGAGCATGTTTGTTGACAAGCCGGTTACAGCATCCCTTTCAGATGCGATCATTCTATATGAAACTGCCAGGAGCCACAATGTTCCGATTTTTTCCAGCTCTTCATTGAGGTACATCACTGGAATAGAAGAGCTATTGAACGGGAAAATCGGCGCCATAACCGGAGCTTTAACCTTCAGTCCGGCAAAGTTTGAGAAAACCCATCCTGATCTCTTCTGGTATGGAATTCATGGTGTGGAGACCCTTTTTGCAATCATGGGAACTGGGTGTACATCTGTTTCAAGGGTATCCAGCGATCATACAGACCAGGTCACTGGTATATGGGTGGATGGCCGGATAGGAGCGTTTAGAGGAATAAGGAGTGGCAAAGGGGATTATGGAGGTATTGTATTTGGAGAGAAGGGAATCCTGTCATTGGGAGGTTATTCCGGGTACAACCCGCTTCTCGTTCAGATTATTCGTTTTTTTGATTCAGGAGTGGTACCTGTTAAGTCAGAAGAGACTTTGGAAATTCTTGCTTTTATGGAAGCCGCGGATCTTAGCAAAGCCAGAAATGGTATTCCTGTCGAACTTTCTACTGTGTGGAAGTTGGCTTATGAAAAAGTTGCAGGACACTAACATCGATCTGTTGTTAATCACCCGGCATTTGGCTTACAGTGAAATTTTAAAAAAAGCTGTTCCTTTTATACCCTTGATTATGAGTTATTAAGGTCATAGTCATTGGTAAAATAAAGAGCCCTATCCATTTTGAGCTGTGAAATTTTATTGATCCAATACAATTAATAAAAAATAGTTTCATGGAGAAGTCACGAAGGGATTTTGTTAAAAATTCGGTACTAGGGGCAACTGCCCTCTCTTTTGGAGGCGTATTGCCAGGGTTTAGTGCAAAGAGCTATGCACGAATTGTTGGAGCGAACAAAAAAATTGTAGTCTCCATGATGGGTGTTAATTCAAGGGGAAAGGCTCTGGCAAGAAATTTTGCCATTCAGGAGAATTGTGAAGTTGCACACATCTGCGACGTGGATTCCAGGGCGATAACCAACTGCATCAGTGCTTTGAAGGATCGGCAGCAGATGATTCCAGAGCGTTTTGGTGATTTTCGCAAGTCGCTGGAGAGCAAAGATATTGATGTACTGGTGATCGCTGCTCCCGATCACTGGCATGCCCCGGCTTCACTATTGGCTTTGCAGGCAGGAAAGCATGTTTATGTGGAGAAGCCATGTAGCCACAATCCTCGGGAAGGGGAGATTTTGGTTGAGGCTGCAAAAAAATACCAGAGAGTGGTTCAAATGGGGAATCAGCGCCGTTCTTGGCCCAATGTTGTCAAGGGAATTGAAGAGCTTAAAGGCGGCGCCATTGGCAGAATCTATTTTGGGAAGGGATGGTATACCAACAACCGGGCCTCGATTGGAACTGGACAAATTACGGAGGTTCCGGAATGGCTCAATTGGGACTTGTGGCAGGGGCCTGCTCCGAGAAGAGCATTCAAAGACAATTATATCCACTACAATTGGCACTGGTTCTGGCACTGGGGAACAGGAGAAGCTTTGAATAACGGTACTCACATGATCGATTTGTTGCGGTGGGGTATGGGGGTGGACTTTCCAGTTAGGGTTAGTTCCAATGGAGGACGTTTCCGTTACAAGGATGATTGGGAAACTCCTGATACCCAGGTAATCAATCTTGATTTTGCCGAAGGAGTTTCCATGTCATGGGAAGGTAGAAGTTGCAATGGAACTCCGGTAGAGGGAGCTTCGGTAGGAGTCATATTTTATGGAGAAAAAGGAAGTCTGATGATACCAAGTGGGAATAGCTATACCATTTATGACCTTCAGGGAAAAATTGTCAAGCAGGTAAATGAGCAACAAAAGATTGATCCGCGCGATCTATCCAATCCTTCTGAGCAGGTGGATGCGCTGCATATCCTTAATATGTTTGACGGAATTGTCAATGGTGCAAAGCTACATTCGGATGTCGAATCCGGTCACAAGAGTACGTTACTGGTACAACTGGGAAATATCTCCCAAAGGGTCGGGCGGAGTTTGACTATCGATGCTACCAATGGCCATATATTGAAAGATCATGAGGCTTCCAAATTGTGGACCAGAAGCTATGAAAAGGGATGGGAGATGAAATTGTAAAAACGGGTATTTGCAACGAGGGCAATGGTAAACTTAAGCCGGGTTCGGCTTCCAAACCGGATATTAATTGTCGGAAAATAGAAGTGATATTCTGCTAGATATCAGTATTTATGACACCATCACCTAAACCAAAATATCAGCATATTACTGACCTTTGTTTCTGGAAAATGATTGAACATCAAAAAGTAGCGTAAAACGCACGGTATTGGCCAAAGGATTATTTTGGTGAATCGGAATCAGGTAGGAAAAATCGATGGAACAGATGTTCATCTTCACTCCCAGACCTGTGGAGAAAAATTTTCTGTTTCCCTTGTATTCACTCTCATGGAAATATCCTCCCCTGATGGAGAACTGGCGGTTGTACCAATACTCTATACCTGTTGAAAAATTGATCTCCTGCATCTCTTCCTTGAAGCCGCCGGGTGCATCAGAAAATGAACTGAAAATGGAGCTGATTACTGACCTATTGGAACTGTTGTCCGGTAGGACAATTCCACCTGATGAATTATTGGCATCTGCATTGATCTGTGGTGTTGGAACCATTAATTTGTTGATGTCGAATGAAAGTGAGATTAAATTGTAGTTGTCTATTTGTTTGCTGTAAGAGGTCCCCAGCCGCATATTTGCAGGGAGAAACTCTTTGTTCTGGCCATCATCATAAGATATTTTCCCCCCGATATTGGAAAGGTTTACCCCTGCAGAAATTGACTGATCATTGTCGCTTTTCCCAAAATTGTGCTTGTAATAAAAGGATACATCGGTTGCAAAAGTATGGGCAGGAGTATAAGATTCAGCTCCGATTCCCCCTGATAAATCAGATCGAATGTACCTGAGCGCAACTCCTCCTGAGAAATTATCGGATAGCTTTCTAGCGTAGCTGAAATCGAAGGCGAATTCATTCGGACTAACATTGGCAAGGCTGCTTCCATTTTGATCTGTTAACAGAATATCGCCCATAGAAAAATAGCGAAGTGATGCGCCAATAGTTTGTAATTGATCTATTTGGTAATAGCCAGATAAATAGGCTAGGTTTATGTCATTCACCAATTGGCGCAACCACGGCGTGTAGGACAAAGCAAATCCAAATTTGTCTTGTACAAAAGCAAATTTCGAAGCATTCCAATGCTGGGCATTTGCATCCGGAGAGGTTGCAACACCCGCATCCCCCATAGCTCCATGCCGGGAGTCGGGTGTAATCGTAAGGAAAGGTACAGCTGTGGTAATCGGATTGTATTGTACCTCTTGTCCGGTTGGCAAGCTTTGCGCGAGCAATGTTTGACTAATTGAAACAGAAAATAAAAGTAAAATTGTTCCGATGGAGTGAATTATTCTCATTAAATCTTTTTTAGATGGTATAATTCAAATTGTTATTAGCTCAATGATCCAATTGTATTGAAGTTTATTCTAGAAATCTCTTCCTTGAGTTCATTTCAATATTTTGCACTCAAAGTAAGATTAAATTTTTAAGGTTTGAAAAAAAAAAACCTATTTTATAACTTGATGCTTCAAACTCCTGGTGATGATCTGGTGTTCGCTCCCGATATCAAGTATCAAATTGCCGGTAGTAAGTTCTATAATCATTGAATTGATTTTCTCGCGTTGTATTCCTGTTTCAAATCCAAATCCATCAATTACATTGATTTTTAGATCATTATTATCCAATGGGATTATTTTTAAATGGGATCGGTTCGATATTACAAAGGGTGAGATTTTCAATGGGACACCATTGGCAGTTGTAATTTCGATGATTCCAAAATTATTTTTAATGAGCCTTAAATTTTGAAGCATCTCTGTCATCGAGGAGGTTGAACTTATTTCAGGAATGGCCTTTACTCTTCTCAAGGAGTACAGATCTGAACCAGATAACTGACTGCCTGGATGAAAGACCGATTTTAATACAGCTGCGAGGCTTGCTATGGTCTCTTCTGTACCCAGTTGTTTCAGGCGGTTGAAATATTTCCGGTAAGCCAGAATTGGTTTTACAGCGAATTCTTCTCCTGTTTTGTCCAGACCGGTGGTTTGGTGCCTTGAAGCAATGTAGCACAAACCTTCATTGGAGCTTAACTGGAATCCGGTGGTACCTGACCTTTCATCCTCATTGGACAGATGGACAGATTGAATCTCCCCTGACCGGGTAAATTTCACAACATAGAATAATTTAGTATCCTCCTCCAGTTCATCGAACCCTGACTTTGTCATCCAACCAATTTCACCCATTTTGTTGAATTGAACAAAGAAGAGATCCGGATCTGATGGTGCAGTTTGAATTACTTTCCCATTGCATTCTAATTTTCCCCTGAAGGTGCCTGCCAGATAGAGTTCATTGCTATCCAATTGTTTTAGTTCCAATCCGAAGGCCGATCCTTCTGATCGAAATTTCACCATCCATTCCAGGGAATTCTGGACATTGAATTTAGCGAGGAATGGAGTCGGCGAAGGTGATGCATATGAGATGTTTTTTTCATTGATGTAGCCTGTGATGTAGGCATTCCCGTTTTCTCCCCTTACGAAATCTTTGCCTGAACCACTTCTCTTGGCACCAAATGTCTGTGCAAGTTTCCATATCTTTTGCTCTTCATTTAGTTCATGAGCATTCGTCACAAGTGGATGAAGAAGAGGTTTCAGGGAGAAGAGCTCGCTCATAATCAAGCCAAGCGGGGCATCGTTGAAGGTAGGATCTGCGAAGGTGTAATTTCTACCATCCAGCTGAAAATTATCTCCATCCATTGGTTGGTCAAGCGAAATTGCTACGGAATAAAAACCAGGAAACTCAACAAGTATTGCTCTTTGATTGAGTAGATTGCTGATCAGCCATGCATAAAGAAGTGACTTTCCCTTGTCGTTGCTTTCTTCCTTCAGAAGAATCTCTTCTGGAAACATAAAACGGTCAAAGCCATACAGATCATTGTAGGGACAATAGGTAAAAGACTTTTGAACAAATTGTTGGAGAAAGGCTGCCGCTTCTTCCATTTTCATCCCTGACAGTATGGGTTTCATCTGTTTTCGAAGAGATTCCAACGTAAAATAGGTAAAAGGGGAACTGAAAAAAAGCTCAGGTTCCGTTTGTGGATAGTCTTCCAGATAGCTAATTACCATCGGATTGTATCTAATATTGAACTCATATTGTTTCTTGTTCCAAAAAAAGTCTATTTTTTTTGTTTCAACTGCACCCTGAAAATTAAGTGCCTTCCTGATAGAGAGGCCAATGGAGCCCAAGGCTCCAGGATGGGGGGAAAGGTAGGTATGAATTGGGAAGGAGGCAATTGGTCGGTCTACATAAAATTCTGAATTGTCAATTTTTACAAAAGGAGTTCCATAAATTTTGTCTTTGGTTTTGTACAACAAGGATGTTCCCAATTGATTGTACCCAATTTTAACATCAAAGCCCGAATGGAGCATTAGAGCCCAACCAAGGAGTGTTGACCCTGTTTCATCATTCAAATAAAGTTCCTTGGATACCGTCTTTACCAGTAAAAAGTAACCCCAGTCATTCAAACCCAATCTATCCCTAATGATCAGCAGTTGACTTATCAGGTGTTGACTGTTGCCAATCAAAAATTTTTTCCAAAATTCAAGGGCAATTTCCTTCCCCGGTAGTTGGCTGACAGGAAGTGATAACAGTCTATCACAGGAGACTGTTAGGTTGTTGCCGTAAAATTTGATATTTATCTTGAGTAAACCTGAGGAGGTATATTCTGGTTTACGGATCCTTGGAGGATTGATTGAAGCAGATTCATCAGGCACATTCTCAGCTAAAAAATAGGGAAGTATATGTGGATTATGGTAACTGGCCTCTTCATAAATAAATTGAGGCTGCGTTTCAAACTTTTTTGATTTGGGGACCGGCCTCGCTGTCAATACTTGAATTAAATCCCACTTATCTTCCAGTATTTCAGTAAATTGCTCATTCTCTACTCTGGAAAAATGATGAAATCCAGATTGAAGGTAAGGCAAAGGTATTTGGTTATTGAGAAGATATTCCCTGCTTTCATTGACCCATATTTCTTTGAATTCATTGATTGTCTGACCGGAGATCCTATTCGTATAAATAAAAAGAACCAGTGAACAAATCAAAATCCTTGGAAATAGATTCAACATCGGTTTTGGGCTAGCCTGTCCAAAAAATTTATATTCTCCAGACAATTTTTTGCTTTATTTAATTGTTTTACAAAGATAGGGTTAAAATAGCACTATTTTTACTATTCCTAGCTGACGATTCGTTATTTTTGAGTCACGGGCAATCACCATGGAATTACTCTTAAGGTACCTGAATGTCATCGTAATCGCAAGTGTCAAATTTTTTTGGGCGACACCCTATGCCTATCTTTTTCGGTTGAATCAGATGGAAGCATTTGTAATGATTGAATTGGGCGGAATTTTGGGGTTTCTCTTTTTTTATGCTTTTTTTTCCTTCCTATTAAAGGAAATCAAGCTCATTTGGCCGCTAATCTATTTCATTACACCCCCAATTTTTAAAGTCAGGTTTGAACAATGGCTTATTCGTCGTAACAAAAGAAAGATAACAGCGAAAAAATTTACCCGAAAGAATAAAATGATTGCCGGCATCCGGAGAAGATTTGGAATGGCTGGAATCCTTTTACTTACGCCAGTTTTATTATCTATCCCTGTAGGTGCATTGCTGGGAACAAAGTATTTTCACCACAGGAAGGGCTTTATTTTATGGATGTTGCTTTCTATTTTTATTTGGGGGATTGTCTCTGTTTTTGTATTTGGATCTTTTTTGGTACATTGATGTTTAGGGATCGTACGACATTTTTTGCTTTTGCCCGCATTCCGGAGGTTAGCTCTTCTTCCAGGATGGATTCAGTTACGTTCAGAAGTTCTGGTTTAAGATCAGGTACAATCAATGCAATATCATGCAGGAGTTGCAGAGCATTTGCACGAACGGCTATGGCTTGGGAAGGTGATAGCAAGGTATACAGTACATTGACCAACATTCCCATTTTATCTTCGGGAATTTTTTGACTGAGCAGCATTCTGGTGAAATGCCGCTTCAATGAATTGCTTTTAAGGAGTGGAAGTTGGTCAATCAACTCAGGGACAAATGGTTCTAGTTTGCAAGGATCAACTTCAGAAACATGGTCAATAATCCATGCTGCATGCCAGGCAATCCTGTGATTGTCGGAGTAGATTGAGCTGTAAATGGCCAGGAAAAGCGCATTGTCTCGTAGAACCAATTCTCTCCAAATGCCAATCTCTCTGGCACCAATCCGCTCAAGGCGATCCAGTAATATTGGATCAGTGATCTGTTCCGGCCGATTGAAGGATGTCATAAAATGCCAATTGAGCAGTTAGTTTCGGAGCATCACCACAATCATTGATTTGATTGGTAAGTTGGTTGTCAAGAATACGGGCCGATGTATTGTCTTTCCACTGGAGATCCATAAATTTTTTCAGTTCCCCTTTTATTTCCGGGTCATAAACCGGTACAGATACTTCGACTCTTCTGTCAAGGTTTCTGGACATGAGATCTGCAGAGGAAATATAGATATTCTCCTTTCCACCGCAATAAAAATAGAAGATTCTTGAATGTTCCAGGTAACGGTCGATGATGCCAATGCTGTGGATAGAATCTTTTTCTTCAGTTCCATCGGGGAAAATTGCAAACATTCCTCTTACATTCAGGCGAACCTCCACACCAGCCTTTGCTGCATCATGAAGTCTTCCAATAATCTCAGGATCAACAAGATTGTTGCATTTGATGCTGATCGCAGCTTTTTCTCCGTTTTTGGCCATCTGGATCTCCTGTCTGATCATTTGGATAATCTTGTACCTCATGGTGAATGGAGAGACAAGCAGGTGGTGGTATCTGCCAATTTTATAGTTTTTGAAAAAAAAGTCAAATACTTTGCTAACCTCTTTGGAAATAGCAGGATTGGCGGTCCATAACATCTGGTCTGAAAAAACTTTGGCTGTCAGCTCATTGAAATTTCCGGTTCCAATGCAAGCATAATTAACCAGTTCTTTCTCTTCCTTACGGGTAATCAGGCAAAGTTTGGAGTGCACCTTCAAACCGGGAACACCCAGAATTACCTTGACACCTTCCTTGGTTAGAAGATTGCCCCATTGTATGTTATCCTGTTCGTTGAAGCGGGCTCTCAGTTCCAGTACCACAGTTACCTTTTTCCCGTTTCTGGCTGCATTGATAAGGGCATGAATTACATTGGAGTTTTTGGCCATCCTGTAAGCGGTCATTTTAATCTCAGTGACTTTGGGATCAATGGAGGCTTCTCTCAGAAGATCAATAAAATGGTAAAAGGATTGGTAAGGGAAATGTAGCAGGATATCTTTTTTGGCAATAGCCGCCAGGAATGGTTCTCCGGGGTGAATGGCCGGATGTGAATGCGGACTGCTCGGAGGATAGTAAAGGTGCTTCTTACCTACGGATGGGAAACCCATAAAATCTTTGAAATTGTGAATCCGTGAACCACCTATGATGACATCATCTTTGTCGAAATTTAGTTTTTTTAGCAAGAGCGTCAGAAAGTTATCCGGAATCTCCTTGTCATGAACGAACCTGACCAACTCACTATTCCCCCTTTTTTCCAGACTCTTGGATAGAATCTTAACATAGCTCTCAGCCACATCATCATCCAGGTCAAGCTCTGCATCTCTTGTTAGTTTGAAAATGAATGAGTTGATGGTCTTGAAGCTAAACATATAAAAGATGTCCTTTAATTCAAATCTGATCACATCTTCCAGCAGGATAATATGCCTTTTTTCATTTTCGGAGGGTAATATTACAAATCTGGGTAGAATGGTTGTAGGAACTTCTATCAAGGCATATTCTTCCTTTTTTGATTTGGTCATTACCACTGCCAGATAGATCGCATCGTCGTTAAGGGTTGGCAGAGGCTGGTTTTTTTTAATGATTACCGGCATAATTCTGGGACGAACCTCCTCTTTAAAAAAGGAAGTGACGTATTCTCCCTGCTCAATCGTTAATTGGGTTTCATTGATGATAAAAATATCCTCTTCAGCCAGATCCTTTAACAATTGTGAATAGATTCGCTCAAACCATTTGCTTTGGGAAACAACGGTTTGCTCAATTTGGTTCAACACATCGGCAGGCAATTCACCTTCTGTAAGCAACAGGTTATCGATGGTAGCCAGTCTGCGCAGAATTGCTACCCTAATCCGGAAGAATTCATCCAGATTATTTGAATAGATCCCAAGGAATTTTAATCGCTCAATGAGGGGGACCTCCTTTTTGGAGGCCTCCTGAAGTAGCCGCTCATTAAAGGAGAGCCAACTAAGTTCTTTGCTTCTTATTTTAAAATTCATCATTTACGTTAAAAATTTTGGTCTCATTCGAGAGCATACCTTAACTGATCCAGCATGATTGGAACATCTTCAGCATCAACTCCTTGTCTTAGCAGATGTTCAAGGTCTTCGTGAAATGCTTCCATAAATTCCGCTTCAGACATCTCTGCATCATTGATACTCTGTTTGTAATAGTCAAGTGCCAGTTTCCTGTTGCCCAGACACCATTGTACATGACCCATATTCAGTAGGTCGAACTTGTTGGGAGATTCCAGCATCAGTTTTTCAAAATATTGTTCCGATTGTTGTTTTTTACCCACCAGTAGGGAACACCATCCAATAGGTCTCCACACTCGCTTGTTGCCTGGTGAGAGATACTCGACTTTAAAATAGGATTTCAAAGCTTCGTCGTACTGTTTAAGTTCCATTCGGCAATGTCCGATTGATATATGAATACCTAAATTATCGGGGTCAAGGAGTACCGCCTGTTGGTAATATTGAAGTGCCAGATCAGGTTTTTTGAGGTGTCTGAAGCAAAGTGCTATTTTTTTGAGGTTCCAGGTACGGTTTTGGTCAAAGAGGTCTGCTTTGAGATAGTAGGAAAGTGCCAAATCAAAGTTGTCCATTTTCTGGTAACAGAAGGCAAGTTTTTGAATCAATTCGGCCTCTTTTTGTTCATCCAGTATGATCAAATATATTTCTGACGCCTCCGTATAATAATTTTTTGCGAAGTAAAACTCCGCAATATTTCTCAAAAGGGAATTATCCTCCCGAAGGAGTTCACGGAAGGTCTTTTTGTTGTGAAAGTCGAACGGCCAGGAGAAAATATCTTCCAGTCCTTCGCGTTGTGGGTGGAGTTTGAAAAATCGGTACAAATCCCTGATGTATTGCCCCGAAACTGATTCTGCCTTTTTACTGTGTGCAATCAGATCATCTTCACTTTCCGCTTCAATTAATTGATCAAACTCTGCTGAAAGTGCGTCAAACATGTTTTTTTTGTAGTCAGATGGAATGGTTTGCATGCTGAAGCAGAAGGAATACTTATCGGAGTTGCACAAAACCGGAGTTTTTAACAAAAGGTCAAATAATTTCTGGTTGTCAGCCAAATCTTCGGGCGCAGAGCTTCGGATAAGGGAAGGATGTTGGGTGAAAAATGGGATAAACCAGTTGGTAAGCTCGCTGAAAAATGGGAAATTCTTCAGGTTGGCAAAAGAGGTCATGAATATGTCTGCCCCTTTCATTTGCATCTCACTTAGCTCCTCCATCTTGTCCAGAAAACCGGCCGAATCCTTGAATATATCGCCCCATTCCGGATTTTTGTCTTCGCTGAGGGCATCTCCCAACATAGCTTCCAGACTCAGCTTGTTTCTCAGGTTGGGACTTAATTTCATCATTTCCGGCAGAATTTCGTCCTGTAGCTTTTTCTGGATTTTTTCTGTCTCCTTTGATCCAATTAATTGAAGTAGAATCTTTTCAAGATGTTGCCGAAATGATTGCTTTTCATTCAGCATTTCCAGGCGTGCTGCAATCGCAGGGAAGAGGAACATTCGCTGATCATAGCAATACAATGCCAGCATCAATCCTGTCAAGGCGCGCTGATTCACTTCGACCTGCTCCGACTCATATCCTTCGAAAAGTAACATGATTTTTTGTTCATCAAAGAACAAAAGTTGCCCAAGTGTCAATGCTGTGATGAGAAATGCCTTTTCATGTTCGGGGATATGCTCATTGTGCAGAAAATTCCTGTAGGTAGCAATTTCTTCGGCCGAGAGCTTGTTCTTAAACCAAAAGTGGTAGAAGAGATTGATAAGTTTTTGGTGATGATTTTCGGATGAGGCATCATCTTTGCTGTTGATCAGGGATGATTCTATCAATGAACGAAGCTCTTTTTCCAAGTGAAATGACTCTATTTGCCCAACAATTTCCTGAATGTCTGGGAG
>CAZVTL010000052.1:3536-18760 GCA_964630075.1 uncultured Tangfeifania sp. | reverse complement strand
CATGGTAAACTGCTGTACCTCCCTGAAATTCGGAGTAAGTATCTGGCCTGTGAAGGGTTATGCCAATGAGTGACTTGTATATCTGCTGGTAAACCGGACCATCTACCAGTCCTCCATAGGTTGGTTCCTTCATCCAGAAGGTGATGGCAGAGTGAGGATCGATGGGATAATCTCCCGAAGTAGGAAGACCGCAGATCATGGATGTCCCCCATGGATTGCATCCAAAGAGCCAGTCCGTAAGGGCTGCCTCCAGTTGTTCAAACTGACGGTCGGCAGTAATCTGCCTGTAGAGCATGGCTTGTGTTGCTGCTGCCACGACAAGGTTGTTGGAGCACCAGATAAAGGGTATCCCTAATGGGAAAGGATCATTTGCCGAAAATTTTTGAAGGGTGGATAACCCCTGTTTCATGAAGGAGATAAATTTTTTTGAAACTGCGGTATCAGCGGATTGTGCGAGCAATGCATGTCCGAGGTTTACAAATGGATAGTACTGATAATGTCGTGCCCGGTGTAATTCCATCCACGGAGTTACCTGTTCAATCTCCCCCCATTTGGCTGCGGCTGTCTGGTCTGATGCAGCATGTGAAAGCTGGAAAAGCGTTGCACCGGCGAGTTCGAGATCATCTGTATAATTCTCCTCTTCATAGAAATAAGGAGAAACAACACAGGCTGTCTGGCAAACACCCGGGTCGGAAAGTGCAAATTCCCAGGCTTCCCTTGCTTTTGTACTTAATATTGAAGCCAGAGCTGGATCATAGTTGGCGAAAATTTGGCTTCCCAGGGCAAAGGATGAACTGAACTTTGCTGCTATGGAGGCTACTCCAGTGGTACGGTTGCGGTTTTTTCCACTGCCCTGTGGTTGTCCGGACACGTAGTAGACTGGCCTGAATTTTTTCCCTAATCCGTACGAGACAGTATCCAGGTTTGGAAGCCGGTAACCCCGGTGGTCTCTGTCGTCGGCAATTTGGTAGTACATTTCATTGCGAGATGGATTCATTTTGATCAGCCAATCCAGCCCCCAACGTGCTTCATCCAGAATATCAGGTATTCCATTTGAACCCTTTGATCCGTTTGCCATGAAGAGGTCTTTGTAGACGCCTGGATTGGCCTGGAAGGCAAAAAGCATCTGGTAGACCGCATTGGCGGATGTAAGGGTATATTGGAGATAATCTGATGCATCGTGCCACCCCCCTGTAGCATCCGTCCATTTGCCTGATTTCACGGGATGATCCACAATGATGCCATCTGCGGTATGACAAGAATCCATCAGGAAGGGATTGAAACCGCATCTTTGTTGCCGCATGTACTGCAGAATATAATCTGCAGTACCATTGTATGCAGAGGAGGAGATGGTAAAAGTTGGCGAAATAGCCCCAGCTGCCTCCAAATGGTATTTCCCCGGTTGTACGACAGAAGAGAAATCAAGTCTGTAGGCACTTTTTTGTCCCCATAGGGATCCATCGGAATGCTTTGGTATACCCTCAAGAACGCTCTTTCCGGAAAGTGCTTCAACAACGTAGAATTTCTTCATACTCACAGCCTTGTCGCTTAGGAAAACGGCTGTTTTAAGACCTTCCGGAAGATATCCCATCTGGTTGACCCTGATAACGTCATTCGCGGAGAGTGCGAATCCAAAGCAGATCAACAACATCCATGCACCACAGTATCTAAGCATAGCGTAGAATTTTATTAAGGAGTTCCTGCTTTTGCAAAGATCAAAAGTAGCTTTAATTATTAAAATACCAATATTGGTAATACATGTTATATAATACCTGTAATATGTCGATATTTTATATATCTTTACATAAGGAAACGATATGATTGGGTGTTTTTTCTGATTTAGTCCGGCCTTTTTGGTTGTTGTTTTTCAAAGAAGTCATACTTTAAAGATCAACATGAAACTACCTGGTCTACAATTTTAAATGCAGTTTTCAAACAACAAACTATTCTGAAAAATAAAGAAATTTCAAACATGATCTTACTCGCAGACAGCGGATCGACGAAATGTGCCTGGAAGGTTATTGCCGGTAATGTTGAGCTACCGACTTTGTATACCACTGGTATTAATCCATTCTTTCGAACGACTGATTCCATATATGAGGAGTTGCGGGTGGATCTTTACCCCACAACAGGCGCACAGATTGAGAAGATCTATTTTTATGGTTCGGGTATAGTGAATGAGGAGAAGGCTAGTATTATAAGGTTAGCGTTGCAAAAGCTTTATCCGGTGGCGAAAGTAGAACTTTACAGCGATGTTGTAGCTGCTTCCCGCTCACTTTTTGGTTCCGGGGAGGGTATTGCCTGTATCCTAGGAACAGGTTCCAATGCCTGCCTTTACGATGGTCAAAAGGTGGCAATGGGGATCTCCCCACTTGGCTTTATATTGGGCGATGAAGGAAGTGGTGCTGTGATGGGGCGGAAATTACTTGGCGATTATTTTAAAAAAGTGATGCCTGAACCATTGCGGCTTAGATTCGAGGACAAGTATCATCTGACCTGGGAAGAGGCGCTTCAAAGAGTTTACAAAACTGAAAAACCAAACCAATTTCTTGCCTCCTTTGTTCCTTTTCTGTCGGAGGAGATCTCCACGGAATATGCCAGACAACTGGTGCAAAACAGTATGATCGAGTTTTTTGAACGAAATGTGGTTAAAATTCCTGGCTACAGATCCTATTCTATTGGGTTTGTTGGATCAGTCGCTTTTCATTTCAAATTGATTTTGCAGGAGGTTTGTGAAAAATATCAGCTGAACTGCAAGGCAGTTCTTCAGGAGCCAATGGATGGACTTGTCAAATATCACCTGAACAATAACTTTTAATTGGGAAAAAATGACCAACATTAGCATAACGGAACAGGATTCCTTGTACCATGATCTTGAAAGGATGTCTGCAAAGGAGTTGCTTTTAAACATTCATGAAGAGGATAAAAAAGTATTGCCTGCAGTTTTGGAGGTGATTCCTAAGATTGAAGAATTGGTTGAACAACTTTTTCTGCGGATGAAAAAGGGAGGACGACTTTTTTACATGGGTGCCGGAACTAGCGGGCGTTTGGGAATATTGGATGCCTCGGAGATTCCACCCACTTTTGGTGTTGGATATGGTTTGGTTATCGGGTTGATAGCCGGAGGAGATCGTGCCATCCGAAAGGCAGTGGAGGCAGCCGAAGACGACGAGGAGATGGGATGGAAAGAGCTTGAGAAGTTTGAGATAAACGAATTGGATACGGTAGTTGGTATTGCAGCCTCCGGGCGTACCCCCTATGTCGTTGGCGCGGTCCGAAAAGCCAGGGCTAACAATATTCTTACAGGATGCATTGTCAATAATCCGGGGAGTATCCTGGCAGAAAATGTAGACATCGCGATTGAGGCCATCGTTGGTCCGGAATTTGTCACCGGAAGCACCAGAATGAAATCCGGTACTTCTCAAAAACTGATTCTCAACATGATTACGACCTCTGTCATGGTCAAATTGGGACGTGTCAAGGGAAACAAAATGGTTAACATGCAATTGACCAACCAAAAATTGGTACATCGTGGAACCCGAATGATTGTTAGCGAGTTGGGATACAGTGAAGACAAAGCAAAAAGGCTTTTGTTACTGCATGGCTCTGTCAATGAAGTACTCAAAGCTGCCAGAAATGAGAAATAACAAAAAAGGGAGAACTGCTTCTCCCTTTTTTGTTATTTCAACACTTGCCTGATAAGATCCGGAATTTCGCTTGGGATTTTGGCAACCTTTACTCCCACATTTTCAAAAGCTTTTATTTTCTCTTCAGCAGTACCACTACCGCTGGAGATAATTGCTCCGGCATGTCCCATTCTTTTTCCAGGAGGGGCAGACTGTCCCGCGATGAATGCAACAACTGGTTTGGTTACATGATCCTGAATGTATTGGGCGGCACGTTCCTCCGCGTCTCCGCCAATTTCACCGATCAATACAATCGCTTTAGTATCAGGATCATCCTGAAACATTTGCAACAGTTCGAGGTAATAGAGTCCGGCAACGGGGTCGCCACCTATTCCAACACAAGTACTTTGACCAATTCCATTGCTGGTCAACTGATAGACCATTTCATAGGTAAGGGTCCCGCTACGACTCATTAATCCAACATTTCCTTTCAGAAAGATATTTCCCGGCAGGATACCCACCAATGCTTCTCCGGGAGAGATAAGTCCCGGACAATTGGGCCCGATGAGCTTGGTCCCTTTTTTTGCAAGGTAGGGCATAACTTTTACCATGTCAAGTGTAGGAACCCCTTCTGAAATGGCGATAACCAGTTCAATCCCTGCTTCAGAGGCCTCGAGCACAGCATCGGCTGCCAGAGGGGCAGGGACAAATATGATGGATGTATTGGCTCCTGTTGCCATTACGGCATCTTCGACAGTATTGAAGACCGGAATGCCATCAACCTCCATCCCCCCCTTGCCGGGAGAGACACCGGCAACGACATTGGTACCATAAGCTTTCATTTTGGTGGCATGGAAACTTCCATCCCTACCTGTAATACCCTGTACCAGTAATTTTGTATTTTGATTGACTAAAATGCTCATATCTTCTTATTATAAAATGGTTCTTAATTATTGGCACACAATTCAATGGCTTTCTGAGCGGCTTCACTCATGGTCTCAACAATGGGAAGATTGGCCATTTTCAGAATCTCCAGACCCTCCTTTGAATTTGTCCCGGACAAGCGAACGACAATTGGGACTTCAACCTTGATTTTTTCGAGGGCGATGATCAGACCTCTGGCGACATCATCACATCGGGTAATTCCACCAAATATATTGATCATGACCACTTTGACATTCTTATCTGAAAGAATTAGGTTCATGGCATCAATAACTTTCTGGGGGTTGGAACTTCCTCCGATATCCAGAAAATTGGCAGGCTCTCCCCCAAAATACTTGATCAGATCGAGCGTTGCCATTGCGAGTCCTGCTCCGTTCACCATACAACCGATGGAACCATCCAGCCGGATGTAGGTCAATCCCTTCTCTTTGGCATCCAGCTCTTTCAGTTCATCTTCGGTCGGTTCGTTCAATGCCTCGATGGCACTTTGACGATAGAGAGCATTGTCGTCAAAATTCATTTTGCCATCCAGGGCCAAGAGCGTCCCGTCTGCTGTAATCACCAATGGATTGATCTCGACAAGTGAGGCGTCGGTATCCATGAAGATCCGGTAGAGTTTTTGGAAGAGATCTGCCCCCTGTTTTACCAGGTTAAAATCGGTGAAAAGCGAAAAGGCAATCTTCCGGGCCAAAAAGGGAGTCATTCCGAGATCCGGATCAATTACGAATTTGTGAATGGCATCGGGGTTCTCCTTGGCGACCTCTTCGATCTCAACTCCCCCTTCACTACTGGCCATAAAAATAACAGACTTGGAGTTTCGGTCGATGGTGAGTCCGACATAAAACTCTGAAGAGAATTTCACCCCCTGGGCTATCAGGATCTTTTCAACGGTATATCCCTTGATGTCCATCCCAAGGATCTTTCCGGCCATTTCGGGTACATCTTCTTTGGTTCTTGCAAGCTTAACACCACCGGCTTTGCCCCTTCCGCCTACCAGTACCTGAGCCTTAACAACCACAGGAAGTCCTAATTTAGCTGCCGCTTCAACTGCTTCTTCGATGGTATAGCAGACCGTTTCGCTGGTAACTGGAATTTTGTAGCGTGCAAAAATCTCTTTCGCCTGATATTCGTGTATTTTCATATCTATCTAATTTGATTAAAATTATTTTGAAGTTGGAAAAGTTGATTTTTTGTCGATTCGAATTAATTGCGGAAAAAGTTTAGTTTGTTATTTCGATGTGAAATTAAATAAATTTTTAAAAAAGATTTAATTTAGCACTCTTTATTATACCCTATGAGCAAGAAAATATTTTCTAAAATCCAAATGTATTCCTTCATGATCATTGGGTTGGCCATGTATGCTTTTGGGGTGACTGCCTTTTTGATTCCTTTGAAGATTACGGCAGGTGGTGTTACCGGAATCTCGATGTTGATATTTTATGCTACCGGTATTCCAACTGGTTATCCCTATTTTATCATAAACAGCTTTTTGGTCATACTTGCCATACGAATCCTCGGAACAAGTTTTGGTCTAAAGACTCTTTTTAGCATGGTGGTTATATCTATACTACTCAATGTTATGCAGGTATATATTAAAGAACCACTTGTACAAGATATTTTTCTTTCATCTGTTTTGGGAGGCATCCTTGGTGGGGTTGGTTTAGGTATTACCTTCAATCAGGGAGGGAGTACAGGTGGTACCGATATCATTGCCATGATCATCAATAAATACCGGAACATCAGTCCGGGTAAAATTATTTTGTATTGTGATGTAATTATTATCACCTCCTCATTCTTTGTTATCTCCTCTGTTGAAAAGTTGGTATATGGCTATGTTACGATGTGGATTGTTGCCTATTCTATCGACGCCTTCCTGACCGGAGCGCAGCAATCCGTTCAACTATTTATCTTTTCAGAAAAATACGAGCAGATTGCCGATTTTATCAACACAGAATCCAGAAGAGGGTTGACGGTCATTGAGGGTACCGGTTGGTACACCAAGAAACCTGTAAAAATGATCATGACGGTTGTTAAAAAGCGTGAATCACCCATGATTTTTCAAAAAATTAAAGCAATAGACCCGGAAGCCTTTATTTCGCAAGGATCTGTAATGGGGGTGTATGGAAAGGGGTTTGATGAAATCAAACATTAAGGACAAAATTCTGGTGCAGCTTCAGAGGGCTGGGCGAAAATCTGCTTCCGGGAAGCACTTGCCGGAGTGGATTTTGGGAATTGCCGTACTTCTGATGCTTCTTTTTTCTTTTTCACGGATCATGTGGTACAACTACATGATCCCATCTGTTGATCAGAAAGAGGACATATTGCTTGTTGAACCTAAACTGCTCTATGGGTTGCCGGTAGACTCTTTTCATGTTGAAGAGAACACTGTAAGGGGTGGTGAAAATTTATCCGACATCCTCACCGACAGGGGTGTTTCTAATATGGTCATTGACCGTATCGCTCATTTGCCTTCCGCCATCTTTGACTTGCGGAAAATGAAGGTTGGGAACAATTACACGGTTTTCTACTCCCGCGACTCCATTCGATCTCCGCTTTATTTTGTCTATGCAGAGAATCTGGTCAATTACTATCAATACTGCCTAATCCCCGACTCATGCAAAGTTATTGCAGGAAAGAATGAGGTCCTGACTGAACGAAAAACAGCCACCGGAAAGATCAATTCCTCTCTTTGGAATGCAATGAAGGAGAACAATCTGGATCCTATATTGGCCATTCGGCTGTCGGATTTGTTTGCATGGTCGATCGACTTCTTTGCCATCCAAAAAGGGGATCATTTTACTGTTTTGTATGACGAAGAATCGGTCAAAGGGGAGAAGATTGGCATCGGGATGATCCATGCAGCAGTTTTTAACTCTTCCGGTCAGGATTTTTTTGCCATACATTTTGAGCAGGAAGACGGACAGAACTATTTTGATGACCAAGGAAAAAGTATCAGGAAGGAATTCTTAAAGGCTCCCATGAAGCTATTCCGGATAAGTTCCAGATTTTCAGGTGCAAGAATGCATCCAATCCTTCGGATTGTAAGGCCTCATCATGGGGTGGATTATGCTGCTCCCACTGGAACACCAATTTATACCATTGGTGATGGAGTCGTGGTTACGAAGGCCTATCAGGCTGGTGGCGGTGGCAATTTCCTCAAAATTAAGCACAATTCCGTTTATACGACAACCTATATGCACCTCTCAAAATTTGCTCCGGGTATACAAGCCGGATCAAGGGTAAAACAAGGGGATCTGATTGGTTATGTAGGATCTACAGGCCTGGCATCGGGTCCTCATCTTGATTTTCGGGTTTTTATGAATGGTTTTCCAACTGATCCACTCAAATTGAAGTCACCGCCAGCAAATCCGGTAACCAACCAAAACATGCCCAGTTTCATCCTGGTGAGAGACAAATTGATCAAAGAGATGAAAAGTGCGCTTCCGAAGGGTCAATCGATGAAATAGGGCCTTTTAGCCTATATCTTATTCTCTTTGGACAACATTACATCTGCCACATATTGTCTTATCTGCTGCTCCTCCTCCTTTTTGCAAATTAGCAGGATGTTTTGAGATTCTACAACAATGTAGTCCTTCAGGCCTTGAATTACGGCGATTTTTTCCTGTGGTAGGTTGATGATACATCCTTGTGTCTCGTAGAGAAAAACCCTTGAACCATATACCGCATTGCCCATGTTGTCCAGCGGATGGTTTTCGTATAGGGAACCCCATGTCCCCAGATCTGACCACCCAAAATCTGCTGTTAAAACATAAACATTTTCAGCCTTTTCCATGATCCCGTAATCAATGGAAATATTGGGGCACTCGGAGTAGGTTTTGTTGATATAGAAACGTTCATCCGGCGTGTTAAGCAATTTTTTGCCATGATCAAACAACATATTGAGATCAGGCAGGTATTTCTCAAATGCCTTTTGAATGGAGGGGACAGACCAAACAAAAATGCCCGAATTCCAGTAAAACTCACCCGTATCAACAAATACCTGAGCCATGGTACGGTCTGGTTTTTCAGTGAAAGTTTTTACTTTGTAAAGGTTGCTGAAGTGATCATAATCTATTTTTTCGCTGACTTGTATATAGCCATATCCAGTTTCTGGCCTGGATGGTTGGATTCCCAGGGTGACCAATACCTCCTTTTCTCCTGCAAATTGCAAACCCTTCTCAATTTCATTCAGGAAAAGATCCTCTTTCAGGATCAAGTGATCGGAGGGAGATACAACAATTTTTGCAGTCGGGCAGATACTCAGTATTTTGTAGGTAGCATAGGCGATACATGGGGCGGTGTTTCTCCGCAACGGTTCCAGCAAAATTTGGGATACATCCAGTTCTGGTAGTTGTTCCATTACCAACTCCTTGTATTTTTCACTGGTTACAACATAAAAATTTTCTGCAGGCATGATGCGGTTAAACCTTTCAAAGGTTAGTTGCAACAGTGTTTTTCCAATACCTAAAATATCAATAAACTGTTTTGGTCTGTCGGATGTACTCAAGGGCCAGAAACGGCTACCGATTCCGCCGGCCATGATCACGCAATAGTTTTTGCAATTTTTCATGTTTAGGCTATTTTGATCAAAATTAGCTTATTTTTTCAGAAAAAACCTTTTTTGGAATTAAAAGAACGGTACAAAACGCATCCCCCCTTTGTTCAAATAATTTGTACTTTTAGCAAAAAAATTCATGGGGATTTTCAGTGAAATCGGGAGCTATTTTCTACTGATGCACCGGGTCTTCAGCAGGCCTGAGAAGACCCGTATCTACTGGAGGCAACTGGTGTTGGAGATTGAAAAACTTGGTATTCACTCTCTGGGAATTGTAGCCATCATCTCTGTCTTCATGGGTGGCATAATCACTTTGCAACTTACCTACAATACTTCCAGTCCGTTGATGCCCTCCTATCTGATTGGCCTTGGAAACCGCGATACGCTTATCCTTGAGTTTTCCTGTACCGTGTTGAGTCTTATGATGGCGGGGAAGGTGGGGTCGAACATTGCCTCAGAGATCGGAAGTATGCGGGTGACTGAACAGATTGATTCACTGGAGCTGATGGGGGTCAATTCTGCCTCTTTCCTTATCCTGCCAAAAATTGTTGCAGTGGTCTTTATTAGTCCGATCCTGTTTGTTCTCAGTGTTTTTTGTGGAATTATCGGAGGATTAATTGCCGGACCCTTGTCTGGTGTGGTTACCGTAGCAGAATACATGGGCGGAATCAAAACTGCGTTTGTACCCTTCTTCGTGACCTTCTCCATCATCAAGACTTTGGTCTTTGGATTTTTAATAGCTACGGTACCTGCCTATTTGGGCTACAATGTGCAGGGTGGTGCTTTGGAAGTAGGCCGCGCCAGCACCCGGTCCGTGGTTAGTACGAGTATTCTTATTCTTTTTTTCGACCTGATTCTGACACAATTGCTCTTTAAATGATCGAAATTAAAAACATAAAGAAATCATTTGAGAACAGACCGATTCTAAAGGATGTTACTACGCTTTTCGAAAAAGGGAAGACAAATTTGATCATTGGTCAGAGTGGTTCAGGGAAAACGGTTCTTCTGAAATCCATTGTCCGGCTTATTGAGGTTGACGAAGGAGAGATACTTTTTGACGGAAGGGATATCCGCCAGATGAACTTCAATGACCTAAAAAAATTACGACAGGAGATGGGGATGGTTTTTCAGGGCGGTGCACTGTTCGATTCTCTATCTGTCGCAGAGAACGTTAGATTTCCCATGGATATGTTTACCAGTATGTCGGCCGGGGAGAAGAACAGGCATGTAGACTTCTGTTTGGATCGGGTGAACATCAAGGGGGCACATCGCTTAAACCCTTCAGAAATATCAGGCGGAATGCGCAAAAGGGTCGCAATCGCCCGGGCAATTGCGCTGAATCCAAAGTACCTCTTTTGTGATGAACCAAATTCCGGTCTGGATCCCGTAACCTCTATTCTAATTGACAATCTCATCAAAGAGATTACTGTAGAATTTGACATAACTACATTGATCAATACCCATGACATGAATTCGGTTATGGAGATTGGAGACAACATTCTTTTTATTTCAAATGGAGAGAATGGTTGGGAAGGAAACAATTCTCAGGTTCTTTTTACCAGGAACAAGAGATTAAACGAATTTATTTTTGCATCCCCTTTGTCGAAAAGGATACGTGATCTTAAACAACGGGAGGATGACGAATAAGACTTGCAAGGACTTAGCCCATAGAAGGAGATATAAATACAATTGCTTGTTCCGAACAAACTTTCTGACAATAAAATTAATAACACTGTATTTTAAGCATGAGATACCAATATTTTTTAAGCGCCACATTTTTGTTGATCCTCCTTGCATGCGGTGATTTCTATTTGCCAGATGGGATTTTATCGAAAAAGAAGATGGTCCCCATCATTGTGGATATCCATCTTGCCGAGGCCATCAACAACCAAAAATTTAATATCTCATTGGTCAGGGATAGTCTACCGGAGGAGTTGTATCTTTCCATCTGCAAGAAGCATCATACAGACCGGACAGTAGTTGAAAAGTCGTTGCTATACTATGGAAAACATACGGAAGCATATACGGAGATTTACAATGAGGTGCTGGATGTCTTAAGTGAATTGGAGGTGAAGGCAAAAAATGATTCGCTGAAGCCCGCTCATGTTGGGAGTTTTAACCTTGACAGTTCCCCGAAATCCAATACCACCACAGATACCATTCCAAATGGAGTTCAGGTTCAATGATGTTTCTTGAAAAAACCAGCATGCGCAAAATATCGGCTCACTTTATCCATGATGGACTTGGCAATTGTTACAACAAAGGCATACTGACAGTGGATGCGGATGGAACAATTCTGGATATTGAAGATACGCGTGGACTTCTGAATGAACAAGCAGGTGTTGAGTTTTTCAGTGGGGTGATTGTCCCGGGCTTTATTAATGCCCACTGCCATCTGGAATTATCTCATCTTCGTGGTTTTTTCAATGAAGGAGAGGGGTTTGTCCCTTTCCTTAAAAAGGTTGTCGAAAACCGGATGGTTGAAGCAGACAACATCGTTCAGGCGGCAGCAAAAGCCGATCTGATCATGCAGAAAAATGGTATTGTAGCAGTCGGAGATATTTCCAATGGACAATTGTCATTTCAGGTTAAGCATCCTTCGAAGATCAACTATTTTACTTTTGTTGAAGCACTGGGGTTTTCTCCGGAACGCTCAGAAAAGGCCTTTGACTGGGCTAAACAGTGTGTAGAAAAAGCGAATGATATGGGATTGCAGGCATCTGTGGTGCCGCACTCCCCCTATTCGGTATCTCAGGAACTATTCCATTTGGTAGCGGAAGAGGCCAGAATTAGCGGATTGCCAATTTCCATTCACAACCAGGAGTCGAGTGAGGAGGATGAACTCTTCCGTTTGGGTACGGGTGAAATGCGCCGACATCTTGAGGAGAATCTATTTTTGGATACCTCCTTTTTTCATCCTACCGGAATGGGTGCCATGCAGAGTACCCTGAAGCATCTACCCATGCGGAACAATTTGTTACTTGTTCACAATATATATACCAATCAATTAGATATAGACTTTATTGAAGGTATTCGTTCACTTAACAATACCTGGTTTGTACTTTGTCCATCTTCCAACCTGTACATCCAAAATCGATTGCCTGACATCGGTCTTTTCCACAGGAAGAAGCTTCAAATTTGTCTTGGAACTGATAGTCTTGCCTCCAACCACCAACTTTCTATTCTGGAAGAGATGAAAGTGATCCAGGCCTCTTTCCCAAACATCTCTCTTCAGGAGCTGATCGGTTGGGCTTGTTTTAATGGGGCAAGGGCGCTGGAGATGGGAGCGTGGGCAGGATCAATTGAAGTTGGGAAAAGGCCGGGTCTCAATTTGCTTTCAGGACTGGATCTTGGGATGGTGAAACTGCAACCAAAAACTACGGTAAAAAAATTATGCTGAAACAGTATTACAAATTCATTTCAAGTCATGTCAACCTTTCTTTTTGATAAGACAATTTTTGGGCCAATCATTAGCAGAAGGTTGGGTATTTCGTTGGGGGTCAACCTCCTTCCAACCGATTCCAAGCTTTGTTCCTTTGATTGCATCTATTGTGAATGTGGATGGAATCCCAAGAGACGACCGGGTCTGGTTTTGCTGCCGAAGCGAATGGAGGTAGGGTCTCTGTTGCGGCAGAAGCTTCTGGAGATGAAGGAAAATGGGCAGTTGCCGGATGTGATTACCTTTGCCGGGAATGGTGAGCCAACGATGCATCCGGATTTTGAGAGCATTATTGAGGAGACAGTCCAATTGCGCAATGAGCTCTCCCCAAAATCGAGAATAGCCGTTCTTTCCAATGCTACCATGTTACACAAGGATTGTGTTGTAAAAGCCTTGAAGCTGGTGGATGACAATATACTGAAGCTGGATTCAGCCATTTTGGAAACCATACAGGTGATCAATAAACCGACCGGAAAGTTTGGCATTGCCACGCTGGTAGGGAATTTAAAGAAATTTGAAGGAAATTTGATTGTTCAAACCATGTTTTTAAAGGGATCCATCGATGGCACTCCATTTGACAATACCACGGAGTTGGAGGTCGAGCGTTGGATAGGTCTATTGAAAGAGATTCAACCAAAATCTGTCATGATTTATTCCCTTGACAGGGATACTCCAGCTGAAAATCTATTGGCAATTGGATTGGACCGGCTGCAAGAGATTGGAAGAAGGGTGGAAAAGGAGACAAATATTTCTGTACAGGTAAGTGGTTAGTCAACAAAATTAAATAGATGCAAATAGAAATTCTGCAATTAACGGAAGGGGCGAGGAAAGCCATTGGTACAACGGTTGTGATAGATGTTTTCAGGGCCTTCTCGACTGCCTGCTACCTATACAATGCCGGCGCTGGCAGGGTTATTCCGGTTGAGCAAGTCGAAGAGGCATTTGCTTTGAAAGAGCGAATGCCGGATTGCATTCTGCTTGGAGAGCGCAATGAGAGAAAGGTGGATGGCTTTGATTTTGGGAATTCACCTACACATATTTCCAATTGCGATTTTGGTGGGAGAACCATTGTAATGACCACCAGTTCCGGAACAAAAGGGTTGATGAATGCTGCCGGAGCTGACGAGATCCTCACTGGAAGTTTTGTCAATGCCGGGGCCATTGTCAAATATATTTCAAAAAGGCAACCTGCCAATGTCAGTTTGGTTTGCATGGGTTATGAGGGTACTAGAATCACCCAGGAGGATACCTTTCTGGCAGAATTTATCAGGGATAAATTGTTAAATCTTCAGCCGGATTTTCAAAAAATGAGAGATTTGCTTCGTGTGGGGGATGGAGCCAGGCTCCTTGATCCTGCACACCATGAGTGGTCTCCGGCCAGTGATTTTGATTTGTGCCTGGAATTGGACCGATTTGATTTCGTGCTGAAATTGGCGGATGAGGAGGGATTAAAGGTGCTCAAATTGATTGCAGTAAATTAACTATGCCAACCTACTGTTGGTTTTGGTAGGTTTTTGTCCCAACTCTTAGAGTTCAATATATCTTTAAAGAATTAATCCATTTAGAATTTTTTACGATGAAAAAGCAGGATTTTGACGAAATAGTCCCAAGAAGGGGAACCAACTGCGAAAAGTATGATTTGCTAGAAAGTTACTTTGGGAATGGAAATGCCATACCGATGTGGGTGGCAGATGGTGATTTCAGGGTACCTGAATTTATTACTGCAGCAATCCGATACAGGGCAGATCATGAAATTTATGCCTATTCCTATCGGCCAGACGGCTATTACAATGCGATCAGCAATTGGCAAAAGGTCAGACATGACTGGTCTATCAGCCGCGAGATGATCCTGCCCACCCAAGGAGTCGTCTCAACGCTTTCCTCCATTGTGATGGCCTTTACCAGTGCCGGAGATAAAGTGATCATACAAACCCCGGTTTACACCCCTTTCTTTTCCTGTGTCAGGGATTGCGGAAGAACCGTTGTGGAGAATCCACTCAAGTTTTCAAATGGTTCCTACTCTTTTGATTTGGAAGATCTTTCCCGTAAAATCGACAAGGAAACAAAGTTGCTGATACTGTGTAATCCACACAATCCTGTGGGGAGGGTATGGAATAAACAAGAACTTTTAGATTTGGGGGATATTTGTTTAAGGAACAATGTTTTGATAATTTCAGATGAAATCCATTCTGACCTGATTTTCTCCGGCAGTAAGCATCTTCCCTTGCCAATGGTTTCGGAAGAGCTGGCCAGTAACTGTATTGTTTGCATGGCTCCTAGCAAGACCTTCAACATTGCGGGACTTGCCACCTCTTTTGTCATCATTCCTGACAAGGGGATCAGGCAGCAGTTCGATCATTTTCTGCGCATGCTCCATTTGAAGAATGGCAATCTATTTGGGAATGTTGCTTTGGAGGCGGCCTATCATTTTGGTATGGAATGGGTCGATCAGCAGAACAAATATTTGGAAGCCAATCGGGACTTGATGTATGCTTTTTTCAGGGATAAGATGGCCAGGATAAAAATGACTCCGATGGAGGCCACTTATCTGGCTTGGCTGGACTTCCGGGAGTACGATATTCCTGAGGCTGAAATGAACCGGTTGTTGATTGACAAGGTAGAAATAGTTTTGAATAAGGGATCCATTTACGGGAAAGAAGGA
>CAZVTL010000052.1:0-3526 GCA_964630075.1 uncultured Tangfeifania sp. | reverse complement strand
TTCAGGTTGAATTTTGCCTGCCCTCGTCAGGTTTTGGAGGATGCACTTTCAAGGATGGAGGCTGTGTTGGGGGGATAATTCCTATTATTTAACCCTTGACATGACTTCAGCTGCAAATTTTTCGAGTTCGGATTTGGCTGAAATTTCAACGTCAATTTGTTGCAAAGACCTCATTGCCTGAGTATAGTAATGATTCATGAGGTTTCTTGCGGAGGCATCGGCTCCGGATTGGGTATAGATCTTTCTGACAGCTGCAATTTTCTCCTGCCGGTCGAAGGTTGGTTTGTCAATCCATTTTTGAAGTTCCAGGCGGTCGTTCTCGGTGCTCAGCTCAAGGGCAGCAATCAACAGGCAACTCTTCTTGTTTTCACAGATATCTCCACCGATCTGTTTGCCAAAGGTTTGCTCATCACCGTAGACATCCAGCCAGTCGTCCTGAAGCTGGAAGGCGATTCCAATCAAAATCCCAAATTCGTACAACAATTGACAGTTTCGTGCATTGGCTCCGGCCAAAAGTGCTCCCATTTTTAGACTGCAAGCGATTAGGACTGCAGTCTTTAATCTTATCATTTCCAGGTATTCAGCTATTGTTACCTGCTCTCTTTTTTCATATTCCATGTCGTATTGCTGACCCTCACAAACTTCGAGTGCAGTGGTTGAAAAAAGGGAGAGTATGGGTGTTAAATCAGGCGTGTTGCATTGGGCCAAATAACGGAAGGCCATAATGGACATGGCATCCCCGCTTAAAATGGCGCTATTTTCGCCATTCCTTACATGTACCGTTGGAATTCCTCTGCGAATAGCCGCATGGTCCATGATATCGTCGTGGAGTAGCGTAAAGTTGTGAAATAGTTCGATGGCAAAAGCCGCTGGGCTGGCGAAAAAGGGATTTTCAGAAAAGAGAGATGCTGCATGCAGCAATAGCACAGGCCGGATTCTTTTTCCTCCACCTGTCAATGAGTAGGCAACCGGTTCATACAATTGAATGGGTGAAGTTGATTGAATGGATTGAATTTCTTTCTGAAACTCTGTTTCAAATGATTGTCGAAGCAGTTGAAAACTGATCATGGCTTCATCGTTTGGGTCAAAGGAGCAATTGGGAATGGAAGAGCATGCCAGGCAATCAATTCAATGGATTCATCATACTTCATTTAAAGGAGAAAGAGCTGTTGCAGGACACCTGGACAGGTATTGGGGCAACTATTTCTCCTCCAGAATAATTTCCGGAACGCTTTTCTCATCACTGATCATTTTACAGTGACCTACAAAGCGGGCGCCTGGTTCGACAGACAATTTTCCCATGGTAAGATTTCCTGTAATGGAGGCACTTCCCTTGAGTGAGAGTAGATCTTTCACAACAATTTCACCATTTACGAATCCCATAATCTCTGCGCTGGTACAACGGATGGTGCCTTTGATCTTCGAATCCGGACCAACCACAACCCTTCCCTTGCAATCCAGGTCACCCACCAGGGCGCCATCGATACGGATATCTCCGTCGGACTCAATGTTTCCTGTTATTTTAGTGTCCTGAGCTATGGTATTCAGGGCTTTAACTTCATTGATGACTGGTTTTGACATGATAAATTTTATTGTTCAGTTAAAAACGACGATGAAGATAATAATTCGCATGGATTTTCAGCGAATATCAGCAACAAAAAAATCCCTTGCGGGATTTTTTAGACGATTGCCTGATACTTTAAAAGTATAAATTATCAGAACGAATATTAAACTGCTGCGCTTTTCTCGATAGCCAGTTTACCTCTGTAATATCCGCATTCAGCGCACACGGTATGGTATTTAACAGCTGCGCCGCAATTGGAGCAAGATGAAATTTGGGCAGGTACGGCTTTGTCGTGTGTTCTGCGTTTATCTCTTCTGGTACTGGAGTGTTTGTGCTTAGGATGTGCCATTTTAACTATTCTTTACTTAATTACCAATAAATTTTCTTAATTCATTCCATCTTGGATCCTCCGGTTCATCTAAGTTATTGCCATGGTGCCTGAGCTCTTCCAATTTTTTGATCATCACCGGATCGCATAAGCTCTTGCCATCTTTTCCATTGGGATGAATTCTCCGGATGGGCAAACTTAGAATTACGAATTCATACATGTACTGTGCAATTTCTACCTGAAAGGAGGTTGGATGAAGATAGATCATTTCGGCTTCATCTTCGACCGGTTTTTCACTGAATTTGACCAGTAGTTTTCTTTTGCTCTCAATTGGATAGCTAAAGTTTTCCAGACAACGGTCACAGACCAGCTCGACTGATCCTGCGATCGTGAATGTTAAACCAAGATAGGTAGAACGTTTTTCGAGCTCTATCCCAACCTTTAAATCCCCTTTCTCAACTTCTGAAGTTTCAAATTCAGCAAAGAAACGATCGTCGATCGTAAAATCAAACTGATGCTTTCCCTCACTCAGTCCCGAATATGGAATGGTGTATTGCGAAAGGTAATTCATAATCATCCCCATTAAAAAGCTTGGCAAAGGTATAAATAAAAATAATACAAAAATGGGAAAGAATTAATTTGCAAATATGAAAATATGAAAATGTGCAAATTAAGGAGTTAATGCTGGTTTGACAGTATTTTTCTGATGGTTTTGCAGATTCCTTCCGGATCGAATCCACACTCATGGTAAAGCTCCTGTTGGGTTCCCTGTTCAATGAAGCGATCGGGGATACCTAACCTTACAATCTGCATTGTCAATCCTGAATTTGCATAGTATTCCAGAACAGCGCTGCCAAATCCACCATTGATTATTCCATCTTCTATGGTAAGAATTTTGCGGAAGCGGAATGCAATTTCATCCAGCAATTCTGTATCGAGGGGTTTGGCAAAACGCATATCGTAGTGGGCAATGGACAAATTTTCATCCTCAAGCATGGTTAACGCTTCTGTGACAAAGTTTCCGGGATGACCTATGGAGAGGATGGCGAGGTCATTCCCATCCACGATTTTACGGCCTTTTCCTACTGGTATTTCCGAAAATTCCTGTTCCCAATTCCTGATCACACCATTGCCGCGGGGGTAGCGAATGGCAAATGGACCTTTGTCGGGAAGTTGTGCGGTGTACATTAGGTTTCTCAGTTCAAGTTCATCCATGGGTGCTGACACGATCATATTGGGAATACCTCGCATGAATGACAGATCAAAAACGCCGTGGTGGGTGGCACCGTCCGCCCCAACCAATCCTCCGCGGTCCATGCAGAATACCACGTTCAATTTTTGCAAAGCTACATCGTGGATGATCTGATCATAGGATCTTTGCATGAAGGAGGAGTAGATATTTACGAAAGGAATTTTACCAGAAATAGCCAATCCTGCAGCAAATGTAACTGCGTGAGGTTCAGCAATTCCAACATCAAAAGCTCTGTCTGGCATCTCTTCCATCATGATGTTCAGTGAACATCCCGAAGGCATGGCAGGGGTAATCCCCAGGATATTTTTGTTCTTTCTTGCCAGTTCCAACAGGGTTTGTCCAAATACAAACTGGTATTTTGATCCCTTTGGAGAGGAATCGG
>CAZVTL010000051.1:0-18846 GCA_964630075.1 uncultured Tangfeifania sp. | reverse complement strand
ATATCTACTTTTTGATCCATAATCTTAAGGATGATTTTTATTTAATTGTTAAAACGGAACCAAAAATAGTATTTTGAACCGTTTCATAAAATGTGAATCTATTAAAAAATGTTAACCACTATAGATTATACAAATAAACACAATAAACCCCATCCAACCACCAATTACACGAATTACACGAATTAAAATAAAAACAGGAAATTATTCTATTAATTCGTGAAATTGGTGTAATTGGTGGTAAGTAGGGGTTATATTTGTGCAATCTTGTTCAATCCGTGTAATCATGCGCTATTTTGTTCAGCTTTCGTACGACGGAACCAACTACCATGGTTGGCAGATCCAGCAGAATGCACGTTCGGTGCAGGCGGAATTGGAGCGAGCGCTGGCAGTAATCGCCCGTGAAAAGGTGGAGGTGGTTGGTGCAGGACGTACCGATACCGGTGTGCATGCAACTTTTTACATTGCACATTTTGACACTATCCATGAGGGATTGGGGGAGGAGAACATGCTTTTCAAACTTAACTGTCTGCTGCCCGACGATATTGCTGTTCAGAAAATATTTCCTGTCAGGGCCGATGCCCATGCGAGGTTTGAAGCTACCTACCGGGAATACAAATACTATCTCTCCCGAAACAAGGATCCATTCACCCAGGCTTATGCAGAAAAGGAGCGCCGAAAGCTAAACCTTGCCCGAATGAACGAGGCGGCCAAATTGCTCTTTGATACAACCGATTTTACCAGTTTCAGCAAGCTTGGAAGTGAGGTGAAGACCAACAATTGCAAGGTAACAAAGGCATATTGGGAAGAGAAGGGGGATCAGCTTGTTTTTACCATCCGGGCCGACCGATTCTTGCGCAACATGGTCAGGGCCATTGTTGGGACATTGTTGGAAGTCGGATTGGAGAAAATGAGCATCGAAGGGTTCAAAGCAGTCATTGATAAAAAAGACCGGAGCAGTGCCGGTGCCAGTGTCGCAGCAAAAGGTTTGTTCCTGGTGGATATTGGCTATCCGGATTTAATGTGAAAATTGGGAAATGTGAAAATGTGGAAATGATCGCTGCGTACAAATGCTCTTAATAATTTTCACATTTCCACATTTTCCAATTTCCACATTTTCCAATTTCCACATTTTCATTCGTTCCAAATCCTCCAGGCGGCCAAAGCCTGTATTTCCAGCATATCTGCACCGTTTTTAGTGGCAGCACCACGATCTGCCCCTTTTTGAAGGAACTGCGTGACGGCCGGATTGTAGACCAGATCGAACAGCAGGTGCTTTTCTGTTAGGAACTCGTAAGGAATTTCGGGGAAAGTTTCTGTTTTGGGATAGGTGCCGAGCGGAGTGGTATTGACAATGATCGTGTTTTCCTCCAGGAGCTTCCTGGTAAGTTGGGAATAGGAAATTGAAATGCCCGCTTTTGCTTCCCGGGAGACCAATTGGGTGGAAATGGAAAGGTCGTTGAGACTGGCAACCACGGCTTTGGACGCACCACCCGTACCCAGCACGAGTGCCTTCCGGTGATGGGGTTGCAAGGCAGGCTGGATGGAGTCTCGAAAGCCGATCAAATCGGTATTGTAACCTGTTAATGTCCTCACCCCTTCCTTTCGCTCAATTTTGACGGTATTGACTGCCATGATTGCAGCAGCTTTGGGGTCACAGCGATCCAGGTAGGGGATGATTGCCTCCTTGTAAGGGATGGTGACATTGAAACCTGCCAGATCGGGGTGTTCAGCAATTACTGCTGGAAGTAGCGAGAGGTTGCTTAATTCGAAATTGAGGTAGGCTGCATCAATGAATTCTTTTGCAAAGAACTCTGTAAAGAATTTTTTGGAAAATGAGTGGGAAAGAGGAAAACCTACCAGTCCGTATTGCTTCACACGTAAATATTATTGCTAAATAATTGAATATCTGTTCGTACGTATGGAACTCGCAAATTGATTTACATCGACTTTTGTTGACTTAGTCCATGCTCGTTTCATGCGGTATTTATTGTATGGTAATTGTAAAAAATGGAATACTTTTTACAATTAGAGAATCGTAGACTCACCACCAAGATAGCTGTATTTGGCAATCAGGGCAGTTACCCAGTCGATCAGCAAGAAAGTCGGGAAGTTCTCCATGAAATCGATATGGGCAGCATAATCTTCGGTCAGGGCCAACGTCAGTTTCTCCTTGGCCAGCTCAAAATTATCAAGGAAAATATAAAATCCGGCCTGACGGTAATGGATGGCTGCACAGGCGGCTTCGGAACTTTCGGCCTCTTCCAGTATTTTTATGGCCTCCTCGTACTCGTTGTTGTTGAACATCAGATCGGCATAGGAGAGCCAGTATTCGGCTATCTCGTCGTCGAGCTCGAGTGTCTTGAGGTAGGCATTTTTGGCATCCGTGAATTTATCCAGGGCGGCATATGCCTTTCCCAGTGCGTTCCAACACTCCGCACAATCGGGATTGATTTCCAGGGATCTTAACAGCAGGGGTACTGCTTCTCCAGGTTTGTCGCTGATCAGCATGACCAATCCGGCACCAAACCATCCATCCGAACAGTTGGGTTCCATGGTAATGGTCTTGTCGTAATACAAACCTGCGTTCTCATAGTCGTCGAGCTGGAAATAGCAATCCGCGACATAGAGGTGCGCATCAACAGAGTCAGGATCGATTTTCAGGTAGTTGTGGTAAGTTGCAATCGATTCATGAAAGCGTTCGATGGCAGAGAGGGCATTGGCTTTGTTGAAGATCGCCGCAGCATAATTCTCGTCGATGGCAAGGGCATAGTCATAGGCATCAATGGCCTGCATGTAATCCTCGAGCCGGTTGTAGATGATTCCCAGGTTGTACCAGGCCGATTCAGAGAACGGATCGATGTCCAGGTATTTGTTGTAATACTCGATGGCCTTGGGATCATTTCCTACCTTTTCAAAACAAAAGGCGAGGTCGTACAGGACAGGTTCATGTTCCGGATTCTCGTCGAGTGCCTTTTTAAGGTAACCAAGCGCATCTTCATAGGCACCGGTTTGAATAAATGAGATGCCAATGTTGTAAAGCAACTCATCCCGCTCTTCGAAGGAGTTCTGTTCTGCCTTCCTGAAATATTCCGAGGCTTTTTGGTTCTCCCCCTGCAAGTTGTAACAGGTGCCCAACATCATCATGATGTCAGGATTGGTCTGTTCCAGCTCCTCAAGCTGCTTCAGCAGCTGCACTGCTTTCTGTACTTTGAGTTGTGAGAGGAAGATCTGGGCCTTCTTTATTTTGACAATGATGGAGTTGGGATGTTGTCTGAGGGCAATTTCACAAGCCTGCAATGCATTGGAAAACTGGCTTTTGTCGATGTATTGGTCGGCAATGAATTCGAAGTCACCCACGTCGAAAAATTCCGTACGCTGTTCCGTAAGCATCTGTTTGTAACGTTTCAGAACAGCTGCAAATTCCTTGCTTTCAAAATTATCCCTAGACTCTTCCCACATCATGTTTTACTGCTTAAAAACGGCACAAAGTTAATCAAAAATGGTTTATAGCGGTTGGTGCTCCGGTCTCAGCAGGTCGTTGACAGTCTTAACCGGATTGAAGGTGATGGGTGGAACTTCGGCAAAAATGGTAATCCAGTCAGACATGGCACCATTCCACAAGCCGGGTAATTCCTGCGCTTTCAATGGTTTTCCGTCTTTCGATTTGGAAGAGATAAAGCCTGTCTCGGGATCCCTGAAATCGGGCAGTTCGAATTTAATTCCCTTGAAGTTTTTTACCCCGCAAACCAGGTCTACCGGATTAAAATGGGTTGCCGTAGCGGCTATTGCGGCTTGCGCCGGATCCTTCAGGTCGATCTGGCTGCTCTCTACCACCTGCAATGTGGTGGTCCCATCCGACTGGATGGCCCAGAAGGGTCCACCGCCGGGCTCCCCCTCATTTTTTACCATTCCGCACACCCGGATTGGTCTGTTGAATTTGGAAATGAGGTAGTTGATCTGTGATTTTTTGTCGGCATGAAGTGCTTTCCCGGTAGGTTTTGTAGACAATTCATTTTCCAGGTAAGCTGTCATTTCTGCCAGGAGTTGGTCTGTCAACTGCTCAGCCGGTTGTTCCAATAGCTGCAAATAGCTGAAAATCTGCCGTTGACGATCGAGCAAAAGTCCGGCAATGGCCTTCTTGTATCGGATGGTATCGTCCTTGAGCCGGTCGGGCACTACATTGTCGATGTTTTTCACGAAGATCACATCCGCCTGCAGATCGTTCAGGTTTTCCAGCAACGCACCGTGACCGCCTGGACGGAAGAATAATTTTCCTTCGGTTGTCCGGAACGGCTCATTGTTTTCGTCTACCGCGATGGTGTCTGTGGAGGGTTTCTGCTCCGAAAAAGAGATCTCATATTTCACTTCATACCGCTTTTCGAATTGGGTTGCGGCAGCTTGACACTTCTCCCTGAACAGGTTAAGGTGTTCGGGTGAGACGGTGAAATGGAGTCTTACCACTCCATTGGAGTCGGTGCCGTAAAGCGCTCCCTCCACCAGATGTTCTTCTGCCGGCGTACGGCTCATTCCTGAATAATCATGGAAATCGAGCAATCCTTTGGGGAGGAAACCATAATTCAACCCTTCCGGGGAAAGCACCGCCTTTAAAATTTCGAGGTGTTTGTATGTTCCGCAGGGAAAGGCTTCTGTCTCTATTATTTTCATCAAAGCCGGGTAGAAAGCAAAATCCGAAAGTCTGTCATAGAATTGTTTGACCCCCTTTTGTCTTTGGTTCTTGAGCAGACTCACTGCCTCTGCATTGGACAGTGCCTCTTCCTGAAAAGTGAAGAGGGACTGGAACATCCTGCTTGCGGCTCCCGAAGCAGGAACGAATTTTAGCGGGACCAGACCCTTTCCCAGCTGTGACTCGTAGCAAGCGACCATCTGATCACAAGCTGCCTCTGAAAGCTGGACAATCCCATCCCCAATCCCTGCTGCCTTCACTGTTTTCAGGAAAGGAAATCCTTTTTTGAAATGTGAAATCTGGTTTAAAATTTCAGTGATATTACTTCCCCTCTCCTCTATTTGTTGCTGGTCATCGGCTGTAAACATGGTGCTGGATTTACGATTTTTCGACAGGTTGAATATAGGTAATTGATAATCATTCCAAAAATTTTAGTCCCGAATTTTGTCAATATTATGCACATTTCATTGTTGATTGCAGTACCTCAATTTTTCGGTCAGTTTCTGCTATTTTTGTCCTCAAAATCATTCAAATGGCAGATCAGGAATTTCCCTGGGGGGGAGACAAGCGGTACAACGATTATTCCACCTATTTCAGGAGGAGGTTTGAGGGCCGTGTCCAAAAGATTTCGCTGGATGCTGGTTTTACCTGTCCAAACCGGGATGGGTCGAGGGGAAGTGGTGGATGTACCTATTGCAACAACAAGAGTTTTAATCCCGACTATTGCCGGATCGAACAAAATATTGCAGCACAAATAGAGAGGGGGATCGCCTTCTTCTCGGGGAAGTACCCTGCCATGCGCTACCTGGCCTATTTCCAGGCATACAGCAATACCTATGCACCTGTTGAGGTGCTGCGCCAATCGTATGAAGAGGCATTGCGCCACCCTGGGGTCATCGGACTGGTGATTGCTACACGTCCGGATTGCCTGAGTGAACCGGTTCTGGATCTGCTGACCGAGTTTGCCGGGCGATGTTATGTCTCGATTGAACTGGGGGTTGAAAGTTTCTGTGAGGCTACACTGCAAAGAATCAACCGTGGTCATACGGTTGAAGCGTCGCTGGATGCCATCCGCAGGATCGCTGAGCGAAAGATTGACAATTGTATCCATCTGATACTGGGACTTCCCGGAGAGGTGGAGGCAGATTTTCTGGGACATGCAAGGATACTGTCGGAATTACCGGTTCAAAGCATCAAGCTTCACCAGTTGCAGATTCACAAGGGCACGCACATGTCAGTTGAATACCGCAACAATCCATCCGGATTTGAGTTGTTTGGCATGGAGCAATATGCCGGGTTGGTGGTAAGGTTTCTGGAGCACCTCCATCCTGGTATTATCATCCAAAGATTTGTGAGCTCTGCCCCGGCAGGGATGGTCATTGCACCCAACTGGGGGGTGAAGAACTACGTTTTTGTGGCCAAAGTGGAGAAGCTGATGGCAGAACAGAATACCTGGCAGGGGAGAAGAATGTGAAAATTGGAAAATGCGGAAATGATCGCTTCGAACAAATCTGAGATTAATTTTCACATTTCCACATTTTCCAATTTTCACATTATCTTTTCCCGGCCGCTACCGTGTACATCGTCTCCGGATCAAGATAAGTCCGGGCTATCTCCCTGATCTGTTCCGGTGTGGTGTATTTGATGGCGTGAATGATCTTGTCGAAATAGCCGACTTCCAGTCCGGCCTCGTAGAGGGAGGAGAAGCTTTGGGAACGGGCAAACGGTCCGTCAAAATCTTCCAGCATCCGGCCCAGGAGGAAGCTGCGCAGGGGGCCAAGTTCTGTTTCGGGTACCAGTTCCTCCCGAAGGCGCTCCATCTCATGAAAAATCTCCCGGATGGCTTCTTCCGTTTTCTCTGCAGTTACCTCAGCATGAATCATAAAGATCGCATCCCGCACAAAGGAGACGACAGAGGCATGGATGCCATAGGTTAGTCCCTTCTCTTCGCGAAGATTGCTCATCAGTCGTGATCCGAAATACCCACCCAATATCGTGGTAACAAGCTTTAGGCCTGCAGAATCCGGATGGTGTTGAGCAGGAACCCTTTTGCCAATGGAGATGGCATTCTGGTTGGCATTTTCACGTTCTAAAAAGAAACTTCTTTCGGTACTGCTGCAGACTGGTTGCTGGTCATTTTTAAATGGGTATGGAGTTCCCCATCCGCGGCCAAAATTATCAAGGATCATATTTTGTACTGCTTCATCAACATCACCCGATGCAAAAAGGGTAGCATTGCCTGAATAGTAGTGCCGGTTGTAATGACTCCTGGCCCCTTCGCGTGTAACTTGGTCGTAAGCATCCGGAGAGGCAACCGGTGCGTAGGGGTGACCTGGACCCATCAATGAACGGAGAAATCCCCGTTGTGCCACCAATCCGACTTTCTCTGCATCCACCAATGCCCGCTGTTTCCTTTTTTGCCGGATAATCTCAAACTCATGCTCCGGGAAAGAGGCATCCTGTATGATCTCAGCCAGCAAGGGGAGCAGATGGGGGAGATGTTTTTTTAAGGATAGCAGGGAGATATAATTGTTGTCGTAATAGGGGATGGAACTAAGTTGTGCGCCGTAAAAGTCGATGCGATCGGCAATTTCGCGTGCGCTCTTTCCGCTGGTCCCTTCCGAAATCATGGAGGCAGCCATCATGCTCTCCAACCTGGAACTCTCGTACCAGGTTCCGGCTTTGAAGCTAAAGTCCAGTTTGACAACCTCCTGGGTCCCCCCATACATGGTGAAAAATGAGGTTCCACCAGAAAAAAGCTGATGTGCCGGTTCAATAAAATCAATTTTGTCAACAGAATTTACTGCTGGGGCTATTTTCCTGAAAAGCGTCATTGTTTGGAATTTTGAAGGGAGAGATAGTTCAGTGTATTTCGGTTGCCATTTCTAAAGAGGTGATTCGCCGTGCTGAGCAGATCTGCGGCGGTAATATTTTGGTACCTTTCTGCCTGAAGGTTGATCTCTGCCGCATCTCCCATGATCTCGAAGGATGCCAGCTGTATAGCCTTTTCGAGGTAGCCAATTTCATTGAGCAACAGATCCGCTTCCACCCTGTTTTTCACTTTCTCCAGTTCGTAGGCGGTAATGGATGTTTCTGCTGTCATCAGGATCTCTTCCAGCATCTTCTCCCTGGCCAGGTGGATGTCGATGCCGTGTGATGCTTTGCCGGTGGCAACAAAGAGTCCGGGTTCATTCTCCCCCGACAGGTAGGCATCAGCTTCGGTGAACAGTTTTTGCTCCTTCACCAGTTTTACTTCAAACCTTGAACTGCTGCCGTTGGAGAGGATGTCTGAAAGCAGGTCAAGCACATAAAAATCCTTGTCGTTCCGGCCGCCCATGTGCCAGGCTACATAGAAGGTATCAATGGGAACATCCCTGTGGACGGTTAATTCGCGATCAGTCAGTTGCAGTGGCTCTGGTTGGGGTGGGTAGGGGGCAATCACCCGGGATGGGATATCCCCAAACCATTTCTCTGCCATTTTAAATCCATCCGAAGCGGAGATATTTCCGCTTATCACCAATACTGCATTGTTGGGGGCATAGTGGTGGAAGAAAAAATCCTTTACATCCTCCAGGGTAGCGGAAGCGATGTGTTCGGGTACCAGTCCGATGGTAGGCCACCGGTAGGGATGCACCTTGTAGGCAAGATCCCGCAGCAGGTGCCAGACATCGCCATAAGGTTTGTTCAGGTTGCGTTGCCTGAACTCTTCGATGACCACCTTCTTTTGAACATCCAATCCTTTCTTGGAGAATTTTGGTCCCAGCATCCTGTCTGATTCAAGCCACATGGCTGTCTCTATGTTGTTGGCTGGCAGGGTGATGTAGTAGTTTGTCAGGTCGTTGGAGGTAAAGGCATTGTTCGCTCCTCCTGCGCGTTGGACCGCGGTGTCGAAATCCGGCACATGTACCGATCCCCCAAAGGTCAGGTGCTCGAAAAGATGGGCAAAGCCTGTGCGGTTCGGATCCTCATGCTTGGACCCAACATTGTAGCATACGTTGACAGCCACAAATGGCGTACTGCGGTCGGTATGTACAATCACGGAAAGTCCGTTCCCCAGGATGATTTTATCGAATTGAATCATTGCTGACTAGTAAATGGCTGATTAAATGCGTTAAGTTGAGTTCTCCGGTTATAAAAGTTTGTCAAAGATAGTGATTCCTTCCGGATGGTGGCTTTTCAATTGCAGCGGATCTTCATCCTGCAGGGTAAAATTGTAAACCATGGTCCCATTTTTTGCAATGATTGTTTTTATACAATATAAATTACCGTGAACTGCTCTACAACATAAAAAAAAGTTGATGACTGGTGAATTAATTAGTAAACTCGCAAATTGTAAAATACCAAACGAAAGAATGAAGGCCATATTGGTTTCATTTTTCATTTTTTTTAGCCTATTTACTTATAAACATATCTTTAAAATACAAATTGGATTAACAATGGAAAAATCAGAAAAATTGAAGACCGTTAAGTTCTACAGCGGTGAAGTAACTCCTCTTGAGATGCACAAAGTGCGTGTTGTTCAGAAACTTAATCTGTTGCCTGTCGAAGAGCGCAAGGAGGCCATCTTCGGAGCCGGGTTTAATACATTTCTTCTGATGAACAAGGATGTTTACCTGGATATGCTGACCGATTCGGGGACCAATGCCATGAGCGACAACCAGATTGCTGCCATGAGTTTGGCTGATGACTCCTATGCTGGATCTGCCAGCTACACCAAACTGGAAAAGGCGATACAGGATGTATTCAACCAGAAATATTACCTGCCTGTTCACCAGGGCCGGGCAGCGGAACACATTATCTCCAAAACTTTTATTCAACCTGGCAAAGTGGTTCCGATGAACTACCACTTTACCACCACCAAGGCGCACATTGAAATGTGCGGTGGGGTAGTCGAAGAGATTTATACCGACGAGGCACTGAAAATAAAGAGCGATTTCCCCTTCAAGGGAAACATGGACATTGGTAAACTCAACAAGGTGATTGAAAAGTGGGGTGCCGAAAATGTTGCCTTTATCCGTTTTGAAGCCGGAACCAACCTGATTGGCGGACAGCCTTTCTCCATGCAGAATCTGCGGGAGGTTTCCGCAATTGCCAAAAAGCATGGGATCAAAGTGTTGATGGATACCAGTCTGATCAACGAAAACCTCTACTTTATCAAGATTCGTGAGGAGGGTTACCAGGATGTATCGCTCAAGGATATCATGCACGAGATGCTTAGTTACACCGACTTCTCCTACTTCTCCGGGCGCAAGGTAAGTTGCAGTCGTGGTGGGGGTATCTGCACCAACGACCACAGTATTTACATGATGATGCGCGACTGGGTGCCACTCTTTGAGGGCTTCCTGACCTACGGGGGTATGAGCGTGCGTGAAATTGAGGCCATGACCGTTGGATTGTATGAAACACTTGATTTTGATGTCATCAGCCACTCGCCAACTTTTATCAAATACCTGGTGGATGAACTCGATAAGAGTGGGGTGCCGGTGATTACCCCTGCCGGAGGTTTGGGTTGTCACCTGGATGCAGGTCAGTTTATCAGCCATGTACCACAAAATCAATACCCGGCAGGTGCTTTGGCTGCAGCGTTGTATGTAGCTTCGGGCATCAGGGGCATGGAGCGCGGCACAATTTCCAGCGTTCGCGACGCAGATGGAAATGATATCCTTGCCGATGTTGAGCTGCTTCGGCTTGCTTTCCCCAGAAGGGTATTTACCTTGTCACAGGTCAAATATGCCGAAGACCGCATCAAATGGCTCTACGACAACCGTCACCTGATCGGTGGACTGGAATGGATAGAAGAACCACCGGTACTCCGCTTCTTCGTAGGTAAACTGAAACCCATCGGGGATTGGGTCGACAAACTGGTGGCCAAGTTCCGTGCCGATTTTGGCGAGAGCCTCTAGTACCCTGAAATTGAATCTAAACTGACATAGCGCCCTGCAGACCCTGTTTGCAGGGCGTCGTCGTTGATGTAAATTCCACTTTTGCAACAAATTGCAAAAGTCCCACAAAAAGAGACAAGGAACGCAAAGGGAAAGACAGGACATTGTTTTTTGTGTAATACTTCAGAACCAGGAATCTTTGTAAAAATTTGGATGATAATTACTGGTAAAACTATATTTGACTAAATTCGCTGTTGGAGAACGCGATATTTTACATGGGGCGTTTTTACAAAGTGCAAATTTCTAAAGTTTGACAAGATGGAAAACACCAACGATTTACACGACAAGGCCAAAAAGATGGCCGAAAAGGCAGAAAAACTCATTTCAGAAGGTTTCGATAAAGCAAAAGGGCATTTTGAAAAAGCCAAAGAGAGTGAGACCTATGCCAAGATCACCGACACGATGAACCTTGCCGGGGAGTATGTGGAAAAGAAATTGGATGAGCTGAAGCAGGGGGATCTTCCTGATAAGATTGAGACATTTCGGAACCAGGCTGAGGAGAAGGCAGAGACCTTCATTGATCAGGCCAAAGCTTATGGTGCCATCCTTGCCAGTGATGTGGATGAGGTGATTGATACCATGAAGGAAAAACTTTCGGGTGAAAGCAAACAAGACAAACCAGGATCCCCCCAATAAATAGTTGAATATGAAAAACATATTCATTTTGTGCATGCTCTTGTCAATGGGGATGCTGGTGGGCAGCTGCAAAACAGCATCCAGGCAGCAAAGCGCCATGCAACCTTCACAAACCGGAGATATGGCACACCACAGCAACAATTCTCTGGACTGGGATGGGGTCTATTCGGGTACACTTCCATGTGCCGACTGCGATGGAATCCAGACTGTTGTTACTTTAAATAAAGATCTTACCTATCAGATCGATACCAAATATGTTGGCAAAGAAGGAGGTACCTTCATCCTGAAAGGCAAGTTTGCCTGGGAAACAGGAGGGAACAAGATTGTGCTTCTGGACATCCCGGAGGGGAGCGGACCCGGTTATTACCTGGTCGGGGAGAATAAATTGATTCAGTTGGATCTGAAAGGTAACGTGATTACAGGAGATCTGGCTTCCAGGTATGTGTTAAACAAGGAGGTTGCTAAATCCTTGGCGCCAGCTGCAGTGGCTAACATGGGGATTCCGCTGGTAGGCACCAGGTGGAGACTGGTGGAGTTGCAAGGCGCTCCTGTGGCGAAAAATCCCGAGAACAAGGAGAGCTCTTATCTGCAGTTGGACAAGGAGGGAAGGTTTTCTGCTTTTGCCGGGTGCAACAGGATGTTCGGGGGGTACGAAACAAAAGAGGCGATCTTGCGCATCAGTTTCAAGGGTGTAGCCTCCACCATGATGGCTTGTCCGGATATGAAGACGGAGCAGATCCTTGCAGAGGTATTGAAAATTGTGGATAATTATTCACTCAGCGGGCAACGAATGACGCTCAACAAGGCCAGGATGGCTCCGCTTGCTGTATTTGAAGCAGAATAAACGTTGGGAGGAAACGCTATTTCAGCAACCTTTCCGCTACCCCCTCCCTGGAGATCTTCACCGGCAAAATCAACCCGTTTTCATCAAAATAGAGGCGATCCATGCAGGTCTCGCGGTGGTTGCCGTTCTTTGTGGTCAGGGGTCTGCGGTGGTAGGCGATGTACCAGTCGTCCGTACCCGGAGGGTTGATCACCGAATGGTGACCCGCTCCGGTAGCAATAGCTGGATCCTGTTGCAGTATTTTTCCGATCCTTTTGAAGGGACCGAACGGGGAATCCCCGATGGCATAGGCCACACTGTAGTCAGGACCCGTCCAGCCACCTTCGGACCACATCAAGTAGTACTTGCCCTTCCTGGTAAGCATAAAGGGCCCCTCCACATATTGTTCCGGGGTAATGGACTTGAAGACCGTTCCATCTTCGAAAGGGATGAATCCTGTAAAATCGTCGTTGAGTTGGCCAATGTTGCAGTGCCGCCATCCCCCGTAGATGAGGTAATATTTGCCATCATTGTCGCGGAAGGCAAACTGGTCGATGGGTTGCGCCCCGTTGTAAAACTGGTTGACCAAAGGTTTGCCCAGGTGATCCTTGAAGGGACCCTCCGGTTTTTTTGAAACAGCCACGCCGATGCCACCGGGTTGCTCATTGTTCTGGATATCGTTGGCCCCAAAGAAGAGGAAGTATCGCTTCCCTTTTTTGACAATGGAGGGAGCCCAAATGGCGTATCCCGCCCACGAAAAATCCTTCACATCCAGTACATGCGAATGCTTCTTCCAGTGAACCAGGTCTTTGGAGGAGAAGGCATCCAGAAAGGTCTGCTTCAGGTATTGTTGATTGATGGTGTTCTGACGGATTTTAAGCTGGTAATCGGTGAAGTTGTTTGCCGGCTCTTTCACTCCCGACTCATCCGAAAAGGTGGGATAGATCCAGTAGGTATCCCCGAAAATGATTCCTTCGGGATCAGCGTACCAGCCGGGGAAGAGGGGGTTTCCGGAAAACCCGGTCTCTTTTTTTTCTTGCGCATGCAGTATCAGGCTGCTCAGCATCAATAGTGCAAAAAGTATTCTTGTCATAAGTACCAGGAATGGATGGTTGTTTGGTGCACAAATTAATAGCTATTTTTGATATACAGACTAGGAAACTTTTTTAATTGGAAAATTCAACCGATTCACAAATAATACTGACAAGTATGAATTTAGAAAACCCCAATTCCAGACGTAATTTTATGAAGCATGCCGGCGGATTATCCCTCGGAATGGTAGGATTGACTGCAAGTGCAGGCCAACTGCATGCCAGAGGGAAAGAAACTCGGCTGAGAGGCAAACTTTTTACCCGGGAAATCGATGACACCACAGACCGCATCGAACGGGTGAAAATAGCGACCCTTGGTATGCAGCGTTACGATTGGGAACAGGGGGTTGTGGCACAGGCTTTTCTAGAGATGGGTGAATTTGATTTGGCCATCTCTCTGGCCAGGGGAGCCATCTTGCGCCAGGAGAAGGGTCGCTTCTCCGTTCTCAAAGGCAATGGACCCATTTCAGATTGTGCCAGTATTGGCGAAGTGGTGCTTTTTGCCGCGAAAGAAACGGGAGATCCCATTTTTCAAAAAGGAGCCGACGAAATGCTTGGGGTAATCAGGACGACCAGCCACAAAACAACGGATGGCATAATTTACCATACCCAGGAACCGCAAAAAGGAATTTGGTCTGATTTTACCTACATGCTGCCCCCATTCCTGGTTGCGGTAGGGGAATACCAGGAGGCCATGAAGCAGTTGGAAGGATACCGGAAATACCTTTACCACGATACCGACAAACTTTATTCGCACATGTGGGACGACACGAAGAAGCAGTTTGCACGTGCCGATTATTGGGGCGTTGGCAATGGCTGGTCGGCTGCCGGCATGACACGTATCATCCGTATGCTCCCCGGTTCCATGCAGGATGAAAAGAGGAAGCTGGTAGGATATGTCCGCGATTTAATCGATGGCTGCCTGAAATACCTCCGTAGCGATGGCTTGTTTCACAATGTGGTGAATCGTCCGGATACTTTTCCGGAGGTAAATCTGAGTCAGATGCTCTCCTATTCCATCTACAGGGGTGTGGCAGCCGGCTACCTGGATGTTTCCTACCTGAAACCAGCTGAAGTGATGCGAAAGGCGGCCAATGAACGGGTTGATAAACTGGGCTACGTTCACGATGTCTGTGGTCTACCCAATTTCGACCGTTCCTATTTTGCCCCTGAAGGGCAGGCATTTTATTTGCTGATGGAGACTGCCGCAATGGATATGAAAGCAGTCAGAAAATAGATGATGGACAGGTTGACGCATTGCCACCATGTCTGTTTGCTGCATGAGCTAGCTTAACCCCAACAGTTCCAGCAACTGCTCCATTTGTGAAAAATCAGAGACAATTACATCTGCTCCTGCTTTGATCAGGCGGGTGCGTTTGTGGGCATTCAGACCATAACGACGTTGCTCGTGGCTGGCCACTCCCACGGTGAGTCCTTTGCGTTTGCGGGTTTCCCGGATCTCCACCGGACCATCCCCAAAGGTGACGATCCGCCCCGATTCGGTGGTGCCAATTGAATCAAGGATCTTGTCCAGTACAATCTTTTTTGCCTCCTTGTTGATGTCACCAACAGCTCCGTAGATTCTCCCTTCAAAAAGGTAGTCATAGCCAAGCGCCTTTGCCTCTCGCTTTACATCCTCTTCGTCGGTGCCACTTGCAAGGTAGAGCTTGACGCCGGCCTGGTAGAGCCTGGTCAGAAAGGGAACCGCATTTTTCATTGTGAAATCCTCCAGCGATAGTTCGGCGCGCTGAAGTTTTTTCTCCCGCTCCCTGACCATTAGCAACAACTCGTCGTTGTATATTTTCTTGTAGCCGAAGATATCCAGAATCTCCTCTTCCGGTACACAACCAAATTCCCTTACCAGTTCGATCAATCCCTTCATCTGAACGAGCGTCTGGATGCCAGTGGTCTTGTCGATGAATTCTGCCACACGAGCTTCCACCCTGTGGTAAAGGGCATCGTCTGCCTCCTTGTAATTCTTGCCCAGAATGGCTTTGATCATCATCGGATTCATGATCTCCTCCCATCCTTCACGTAGGGTGGAGATGGTGCCATCGTGGTCGAAGATGGCGTATTTAGGGCAGACATCCTTGTGCATCAAGGATTGATCCACAATTTCAATCTCGCTTTCGCCCAGGTATTTGGCCATACGGATCTCCTCAGCCAGCTCGTGGTGGTAGATGAAATCGCTGTTTTCTCCGATTTTCAGAATCTCTTCAGGTGTAGCTGTGCCACATTGAAATAGCTTTTGTACAGTTACACCGGCAACGAGCGACCCCAATTCTGCTGCCTCCTGCATGGAATAACCTGCGGCCAGGGCACTGGCCGCACCAGCCAGGTAGCTGTCGCCGGCGCCAACCGTATCGACCTTCGACATGATCACCAAACCGGGTATTTCTGAGATGCCGTTGGCATCAATGGCGAGGGAGCCTTTGCCTCCCCTGGTCACAAAGAGTGGCTTGCCGAATTTCTCATACAACGTTTTCGCGGATGAAACGACCTCAGAATAGCGCACCACTTCATCCGGCTTCCTGTTGAGACCGCAAAGTCGGGCTGCCTCTGTATCGTTCATTTTGCGGATGGCTCCATCGTAAAAGTCGTTGAAATTGCGGCTGTCAACCATAAAATTCGTTTTCGGGAACTGTTGGATCATCTCCACCAGCCGTTTCCTGAAATATTCGGTATGGATGCCGGAGGGAACCTGCTGGTTGATGATCACCAGGTCGACCTGCGGTATCTCACGTACCAGATTTTCAATCAGGCGATCCGCGGTAGCTTCTGACAAAACATTGTAGTTGCCGAAGTCGACACGGTTCAGCTCATCATTATCAATGTAGGGCTTGGCATAGGTGTGGGTATACCACTCCTCCTCCTGTACCAGGAGATTCCTCGGGTCGATGCCGGAAGCGGTCATGATGCGCTTCATCTCCGCACCGAAAGGATCGGTGCCGATCACGCCAAATGCCCGTATCTCTTTGACCCCGATGGCTGCCAGGTTGTTGGTGACGTTGCCGGCACCCCCAAGCGAATAGCGTTGTTGCCTGACAGGCCGCGTGGCCTGGTTGGTCTCGACCGAGATTTCTCTCATTGCCTCGTCGATAAACCAGTAGGCATCGCAACAGAAATCGCCCAATACAGCAATTTTGACTTTTGAGATATCTGAGAGTATTTTTTGTAGTTGCCTATTTTCCATTTTGTTAGATAATAGTATGAATAGTAGATGTGTAAAATTAAAACTTCTGGATACGCATCAATTTTTTCGCACATAGAAGGAGACCCAAAGCAGGTAGAGCATACAACCGCCGATCACAAAAAGACTTGCCATCGGACCGAAGACCATGCTCACATAGCCCATCGCCAGCGGAATAAATGCGCCTCCCGAAACTGCCATGATCAGTAACCCGGAGATCTCATTGGCACGATCGGGCATTTTGGCCAGTGCCATGGTGAAGATGATGGGAAAGAGATTCCCTGCACCTAATCCAATTACCATGATGGATACAAAGGCTACCATGCTGTCTGGCGCAAGGAATACCCCGAGGACCCCCAGCAGTGCCACCAGGGAGGTCAACAGGAGGAAAACTCGGGGCCTGATCCAATTCAGGATGATGGCACCCAGAAAACGGGAGATGGTTTCACCGGCAAAAAACCAGCTGATGCCAATCACTGCCTTGTCCAGGGTCAAGCCATATTTGGCGATCAGCACATTGGCAATGTTGGTATTAATGGCCACTTCTGTTCCTACGGTCAGAAAGATGGCAAGTGCCATAAATGCCACAAAACGATTTTTCAGCAAGCCGAAACAGGAGGCGAACGATGCCGGTTTCCGGTCCGGCTTCGACTCCTTGATCGGGGTCATGGAGAGCCAGAGTGCTGCCAGGATGGAGGTGAGTCCATAAACAGCAAAGACGAGTTTCCAGTTCCCATAGTGGCTGGCCATGAAGGAGGCAATAATTGGACCAGAGAAGGAGATGATGGCCTTTACAAACTGGGAAGTACTCATGTAACTGGCCAGTTTCTCTTTGGGTGAAACATCCTGCAGCAGCGGATTGGCAGAGACCTGAATGACGGTATTGCCAATCCCCAATAGTATAAATGAGGCGAACATCATCCCAAATGAGTAATGCACGAATGGTAATCCAAGGCCAAAAGCCTGCAACAACATCCCGATGTTCAGCATGTTCCTTTTGCCGTACTTGTCCTGCAAAACACCGATTGGAACAGACAACACAAAGAACCACAGCAACACCATCATCGGCAGGAATTGTGCAACAAAATCTGTCAGACCAAAATCCTGTTTGATGTACCCTGTGGCTACCCCAATGATGTCGATGAATCCCATCACCACGAAGGAGAGGAACACCGGAAGCAATTTTTGCAGGCCAATTTTTTGAGAAGTCATGTTTGAAGGTTTTATTTAGTTTGAAATGTTTGAAATGTTACCGGTCCCTGAGCGCAGCCGAAGGGCCGAAGAAATGATGCTCCACCGCCAGACATAGTACATGGTACACCGGCTGATGCAGCTCTTGTATCAAAAAGGTGCGGCTTCCGGGCACGTTGATCAGGATGTCACTGTATGTCTTCATCTTTCCACCCGTTTCACCGGTCAATCCAATCACCTTCAGATTCATTGCTTTGGCAACCAAACAGGCATCCAGTACATTCCGCGAATTGCCGGAGCTGCTGATCGCCAGCAGGATATCATCTGGATGGCCATATCCGATCACCTGTTGGGCGAAAATAACCTCTCCGTCGATGTCGTTGGCAACTGCCGTTGTCAGGGCCGTGTGTGCATTCAGCGAGATGGCAGGCAATCCTTGCTGGAGTTGGCTGGCCAGGTAACTTCCCCTTTCGGGATCGATGGCTGCCAGCTTCTCCTGGATGGCGGTTTTTATTGGCCTCTTCAGTTCAAAACTCTTCATCAGCTCCCCGACGATGTGGTCGGCATCCGCACAACTTCCGCCGTTGCCGCAAACCAACACCTTCCCGCCGTTTTCATAGCAGGCAATCAGCTGGTTGCAGGCTGCTTCGATGGCAGGTTTCACAGTTGTCAAAGCAGGATATCTTTCGCATAGCCGATCAACCAAATGCAAAGTAGTTGGCATGGTCATTCTTTTTGGTTTTTAAGTAGCTTTCAATTAATAATTCGTCATTAGCTTCGATCAACTTCGTTTCGTAATTAGCTTCGCTGAACTTCGTTTCGTAATTCCTAATTCGTAATTTTTTTCCCTAATCCCTCCCCGTTATTGGAACTTGTTCTCATAAACTGCCACGCACAAGGCAGCATAATCCCCAATGGTGTCCCCAAGGGCAGCAGGCACAATTTTGCAGACGGTCATGGAGAGGGGAATGGCCTCCTGCTCCAGAATCCTGTCGATATGCGGACGGAAGAGGTTTTCGTTGCGCGCGTAGATACTGCCAATGACAATGCATTGAGGATTAAGCAAATCTACCAGTATCGCCAACCCACGGCCAAGGTACTCACCCGAGATGCGGATGATCTCCAGTGCTGTTTCATCCCCCTTCTGGGCAGCAACAGCCACTGCTTTTGCGTCCAGGTGATCTGCAAGCTGGGGTGTTGGACAGAACCCTACCGGGATGTTGCGCTCCAATCTTTCGAGCACCATGCTTCTGGCCAGCTGGGCAATGCCCCCCCCGGAGCAGAATCCC
>CAZVTL010000050.1:0-19133 GCA_964630075.1 uncultured Tangfeifania sp. | reverse complement strand
GATAAGACCTGTCGGTGATCGAGAGGGTTTCATGAACATTGTGGTCGGTAATCAGTATCCCGATATTCTTTTCTTTCAGCTTGAATACAATTTGCTGAATATCCTCAACCGCAATCGGGTCAACTCCGGCAAATGGTTCATCCAGCAAAATAAAGGCAGGACTGATGGCCAGACACCTGGCAATCTCTGTCCTTCTCCGCTCACCACCCGACAACTGGATGCCCAAACTCTTGCGAATGTGCTGCAAGCCAAACTCGGTTAGCAAAGATTCCAGTTTTTCGTGCTGAAACTCCTTAGACTCATCCCCCATCTCCAAAATAGATTTGATGTTGTCCTCTACACTCATTTGGCGAAAGACCGAAGCCTCCTGTGCCAGGTAACCAATACCAAGTTTGGCCCTTTTGTATACGGGGAATGAGGTAATCTCCTTGTCATCCAGAAAAATATTACCTCCGTCCGCTTTAATCAGCCCAACAATCATGTAAAAGGAGGTCGTCTTACCGGCACCATTTGGGCCCAGCAGTCCGACGATCTCACCCTGTTGCAATTCGATCGAAACACCCTTTACGACCGTCCGGTTACGGTACTTCTTGACGATATTTTCTGCTCTTAGCTTCATGGCTGTAAATTCAATATTTTTATTTCTAAATTCAAGTGCCTAAAGTGAACTAAAGTGACTAGAGTGACTAAAGTTGTGGACTCCGAAAAGGAAACTTGCCAAGCTAGTTGTGAAGTACTTTAGGCAATTTAGTCACTTTAGTTCACTCTAGGCACTTTCTTCAGGCTTCCAGCAGGTCAACACTCTTTTGCCGCTTCTCCACCATCCTCGCCATCAGAATCCCCAGTTCGTACAACAAGGCAAGCGGGCCGGTTACCAGCAACATACTAAAGGCATCGGGAGGGGTAATAATGGCGGCAAGACTCAGCAGCACAATGAAAGCATGCTTGCGGTAAGTTCGGAAGAAGGAGGTGCCTGCCAGACCTACTTTGGCCAGGAAGAACATGACAATCGGAAGTTCAAAAACGATTGCACTACCCAGGACAATGGTGGTAACCGAACTAATATACGAGGTAAGGTTGATCTGGTTGAGCACTTCTGTACTCACCTGGTAACCTCCAAAAAAATGGGTAGTTAGCGGAACAATCAGGTAATAACCGAATCCCACCCCGAGCAGAAAAAGAAAAGTGCTGTAAAATACGGCAGAAGTCACATGCTTACGCTCATTTTCATACAGTGCCGGGCGAACAAACCGCCAGAACTCCCAGAGAATGTAGGGGATTGAAATAATGATACCTCCTACAATCGCGAGGTTCAGGTGAATACTAAACTGACCCGACAGGTCGATGTTGATGAGTTGGAAGGGTTTGGTATTGATGGCAATATCGGGTGAGTTCAACTGGACTGCCAGCCAGGCGAAAAAACGGTTGGTAATAAATTCGGGATTTTTGGGAGCCAGTATCACATCATCGAAAATGAACTGCCTGTTCAGGAAAACGATCACTCCGAAAAAAAGTACCGATGCTGATGCACGTACAAGATGCCACCTGAGCTCTTCGAGGTGCTGAAGGAACGACATCTCATTGGTCGTGGAGGATTCTCCTTTTACCTTCTTCGAAAAAATCGACTTTTTTTCTTTCTCTGCCATGAAAAATCAGCGTAATTGGGAACAAATTTAGCCACAAATATACAATTCTTTGAACACATGAAGGATGCCTGTCCATGCAAAGAAGGGGAGAAAGTAACAACTTCACGGGTGACCAACCGGCATCCGAGGTTACAAATACTGTTTTTTGGAACGAATGTTAAATTTTAAGGATAATGATTAATTGGTTTGTTTGCAGGACAATATTTTATAACTTAGTATTTTTATAAAAATAAGGTATTCCAATAACTAAATGATAATTGACAACAATAACACCCTGACATCTGAACTACAAAAATATTTCGGATTTGACCGCTTCAAGGGTCAGCAGGAAGAGGTCATCAAAAGTGTGCTTGCACAAAACGACACTTTTGTTCTGATGCCTACCGGCGGGGGGAAATCCTTGTGTTACCAGCTGCCTGCACTGCTGCAGGATGGGACTGCCATCGTCATCTCACCGTTGATTGCACTCATGAAAAACCAGGTGGATGCCATCCGAAGTTTCAGTGTACACGATGGTATCGCGCACTTCCTCAATTCAAGTTTAACCAAGTCTGCCATTCAGAAGGTAAAAGAAGATATTGGCAAAGGTCAGACAAAATTGCTGTATGTAGCACCTGAATCTTTGACCAAACAGGAGAACATTGATTTCCTGAAAACCATCAAAATTTCCTTCTATGCGATTGATGAGGCACACTGTATCTCTGAATGGGGCCATGATTTCCGGCCGGAATACAGAAGAATCAGACCAATCGTCAATGAAATAGGCCAGGCTCCCATTATTGCCCTGACGGCAACGGCAACACCAAAAGTACAGAGCGACATCCAGAAGAACCTTGGAATGCTCAATGCCAACGTCTTTAAATCCTCCTTCAACCGGCCCAATCTTTTCTATGAGGTAAAACCCAAAGTTAAAGCCAAGGATCAGATCATCCGTCTCTTCAGAACCAATCCCGGGAAGTCTGCTATCATCTATTGTCTGAGCCGAAAGAAAGTGGAAGAGATCACAGAACTGCTTCAAGTCAATGGCATCAAAGCCCTGGCTTACCATGCAGGGATGGATTCCACCACGCGCTCCAACAACCAGGACAAGTTCCTGATGGAAGAGGTGGATGTCATCGTGGCCACCATCGCCTTTGGAATGGGAATCGACAAGCCGGATGTGAGGTTTGTCGTACATTACGACATTCCCAAATCGCTGGAAGGATTTTACCAGGAGACAGGCCGCGCTGGTCGTGACGGTGGGGATGGACGCTGCATCACCTTCTACAGCTACAAGGACATCCAAAAACTGGAGAAGTTCATGCAGGGTAAACCCGTTGCGGAGCAGGAGATCGGAAAACAGCTCCTGCTTGATACCGTTGCTTTTGCCGAATCTTCCCTTTGCCGCAGAACCATTCTGCTGCACTATTTTGGGGAGAGATACATTACCGAAAATTGTGAGCACTGCGACAATTGTCTGAATCCAAAAGAGTTGATAGAGGGCAAAGAGATGGTAACCCTTGCGCTGCAGGCTGTACTCGATGTCAAGGAACAGTGCAAAAGCGAACACCTGGTCAATATCCTAACCGGGAACGAAACTGCCCAGGTGAAATCTTTTCTTCACAACCAACTGGAGATTTTTGGAGAGGGTGAAGACCACAAGGACAAATTGTGGAATGCCGTCTACCGGCAAAGTATCATCGCCGGATTTCTTACCAAGGACATCGAAAATTACGGAGTACTGAAGATGACCAGCAAAGGAAGGGCCTACCTGGATAACCCCCAACCCTTTACCATAGTTAAAAACCACGATTACGAGGCAGAAGAGGATTCAGAAGAGGTTCCCCAAAGCGGAGGTGCCGCAGGTGATCCTGAGCTCTTCTCGATGCTGAAGGATTTGCGTAAAAAAGTGGCTGTCAAAAACAACCTTCCGCCATTTGTCATATTTCAGGATCCCTCTCTGGCAGACATGTCGATTCAATATCCAACCACCCTCGACGAACTGCAGAACATCATAGGGGTAGGCCAGGGAAAAGCTCAAAGGTACGGAAAGCCCTTCATCGAACTGATCAAAAAACATGTCGAAGAGAACGGGATTGAACGTGCACAGGATTTTGTCGTCCGATCGGTAGCCAACAAATCCAAAAACAAGGTACATATCATTCAAAACATCGATCGCAAATTACCACTCGACGAGATAGCTGCCGCCAAAGATATGGACATGGATACATTGCTGACCGAGATCGAAGCCATCGTCAATTCCGGCACAAAGATCAACCTCGACTACTACATCTACGATATCATGGACGAAGAGCAGGTCGATGACATCTTCAATTATTTCAAGGAAGATGCCGAATCTGACTCCATGGAAGAGGCCATTGCCGAACTGGGGGATGACTATGAAATAGCTGAAATCCGGCTGATCAGGATCAAATTTCTGGCTGAGATGGGGAATTAATGAGCTATTAGCTTTTAGTAGTTGGCTTTTAGCTCTTTATTGAAGCTGATTATTGAGTGCCTGCAAAGGCCAAAGGCTAGAAGCCAATAGCTAACTTAGCGGAAAATCTAAGTAGAAGGTAGTCCCTCCTTCATCACTTTGGAAACCAATCTCTCCCCGGTAGTTTTCAATGATGCTCTTCGTAATGGCCAGTCCGAGACCCATCCCCCCGCTTTTGGTGGTAAAACTTGGTTCAAAGAGGCGATCCCGGTCTGCTTCCGGAATTCCGCTTCCATTGTCACTGACAGCAATCCGCAACATTTGCCCCGTAACTTCAACACTTACCAGGATGGTTCCCCGCGACCGTGTCTGAATTGCCTGCGTCGCATTGCGAACAATGTTCACCAGTGCCCTGCGCAGTTGATCCCTGTCGCCCGATACAAATACCGCGGACTGTTCAGGATAACTGACATGCAGATCATACCCCTCCGGTGCATCAAAGAGGGTTGCAATTTCCCTGACAAGCCCAACCATCTCCACCGGTTCAATGTGCGTGGAGGGCATTCTGGCAAAATCTGAGAAGGCAGATGCAATGGATGACAAGGCATCAATCTGTGCCACCAGCATCCGGGTTACCCGGTTAAAATAGTCATCAAAATTGGGGGATCCCTCCTCCTTAACCTTCTGAAGGTATTGAACATTCAACTTCATGGGGGTAAGAGGGTTGTTGATCTCATGAGCTACCTGCCGTGCCATCTCCTTCCATGCTGACTCTCGTTCCGATCTGGCCAGCAACGCTGCACTATCGGCCAATTCAGCCACCTTCTTGTTGTAAGCTTCCACCAGACGTCCAATCTCATCGGCACCCTGGTACTCTATCCGGGCATTCTGCTTTCCAAGGGCAATCCCCTTCAGCTTCTGCTCAATCTGGAGCAACGGTACGGTAAGTTTGGTACTGATGGCCAGGGCTATCATCATCGTCAACAAAACAACCAGGATATAAAGGTTGATAAAAGCAACAATAAATCCGGTTACCTGCCTGGTAAACTCATCCTGCCGGTTAAAATAGGGCAGATTCACATATCCTGTCAACTCCTCCTTCTGGTTTAACAAGGGGGCATAAACAGAGAAAAATTCCATCTTGCCCAGATTTTCGTTGTGCAGAAAAGTGGCACTACCCTGAACACTCATTGCCCGAAAAGCCTGAGGATTCATCCTTCCGGAGGTAAGTCCCCTGTCAAAAATTTCATTCCGTGAGGAGGCAGCCAAATTGCCCTCCAGATCGTATATGTTGATGTCACTCCAGGTAATGTCAGAAATTTCAGAAAGCTGATCACCGAGATAGGTGTGAAGCGAGTCCAGCCTATTGGCATGGCCAATTCTCAGCCCAAGCTCCAGGGAGATGGCCCTTACCTTCTGATCAAGGCTCTCTTTCATCGAACGTTGAAACTCCATGTAATTGTATTGCACCAAGCCACCCCCTACAAGGAAAAGCAATACGAGGAGGGTAGATACCAGTGTAAGCTGTATCTTTCCCCTGAGCTCCAGGCTGCCGCGGGGAAGCAGCTTGAACCGCTGGTTCCCCTGGATCCACACCATCCCGATCAGGTATATGATCAGGAACAGGGCCGGGAAACCCCTCCCCTTGTCTACCAATGAGGCAAGGGGGTAACTGATCACCACAAAATTTGCCTCGCTTCGTTTGTATACACAATGGGAGTAACCTCCCTTTTCATAAAAAGTAAACTCCTCATTCATATGCTCTCCCGGAGAAATGGCAGAATTGTAAAGGTAGCTTCCTCCCCGGTCGACCAGCTTATTGTCATAATATTTGGCATAACTGTAACCTTCATCCCTGTTCCTTCTGGCAGCCTGCTGGTCGAGCAACAGCTGTGGGTAGCCCTTCCCTTCTGGTATGATCTTGGAATTCAACTCAATGTACACCACCAACGGCTTTCTGGAACGTTGGTCAAATAGCTGAAGTTGACCAAGGTAAGAGATTCTGCCATTTAGCTTGTCCATAAAATAAAAGTCTGAACCGGGAAGTACCACCCCATTGGATAGGGTGAGCTTTTGAAAAAATTCCATGCATGGGAACTGCTTCCGCTCATCCGGAAGATAGACACTGTCAGTAGCCGTACAAACAGTAAACTGCAAGAGGTAATTGTTCCAGAAACCAGTAAAATACTGCTGCCTCAGGTAAGCTTCCAGCTTCCTGTAGGGTGGAAAAAGATAGGATTGAATCACTGAATCCTTGATAACCTTAGATTTAAACTCCGTTAGAAATATCTCAGCAGCCGGATCCCTTTCAGAGGCAAGGGTGACAGCCATCACCTGTTGAATCGAAGTTTTCCTTCTTTCCTCTTCCCTTTGCGCAGTTAAATTGAGTCCGAATGCCATCACCAAGCCAAAAACCAGCAAGGTGGTCCGCTTGTATTTCAGCAGTATCTCCAGACTGGTAAGGTCAAGCAGCAGCAGTACAACAAGATAGGCCAGTGAAATAGCAGGTGCAAAACCAAGATCCGCAAGGTAGGCGATGATCCACCAAACCCCCAGCATGACAGCACCCGGAACAAAAAAACCCACATATTTTTTTTCCTCCTGAACCATACACCTTACCCTGACAAGCAGAGCCCCCAATCCAACCATTTGCAAGGCAATACATCCGGTTGCCAGGATATTGGGAACCGACAGCGTAAAGTTCTTGTAAAGTTCAAGGGAGAGGTCTGAGTTTTTTAAAAGCAACAGGACAAGTGATGTGGAAAGGGCAAAATAAACCGTAGCAACGCCAAAAAAGTAGATGGCACCAACATGCAGTCCCCTGGCAACATGCTCTTTCCTGAACAAACTAAAAAATGACTGTGCCAACAGAAACAGGAAAACGGACAAAAGGAAATAATCACCCAGCGAGGAGAGCACACTACCCCAGGCGAAGTGAAAGGGTGCAAATAGTTTTGCATTGTAAACCCCATCCGGTAGTTCGAGGAAGTTGAGCAGCAGGTAAAAAGCACCAGCGAACAAGGTGACCATTCCAAATTTGATCCGCGACATCAGCCTCAAGCTGGAGACCCATCGGCTAACATGGATCTGAAGCAAAACCACAAACAACAGAAAGAAGAGAAAAGGGAAAACAGACTCATTTGAATCCAGGCTTCCCCTGTTCCTGTAATGGATTCCAAAATGAAATTTTCCCTCCTGGCAGAAAACCTGAATATTGCCAGGCAGCATCTCCGTGGCAACTTCGCACTGGTCCGACAATTTAAAATCCTCCTGGAAGGTGGATTGCACATACCTATTTTGATACGGGAAATCCCTTTTTATCAGCATGTAACCCGTGATCGTAAATCGACCTTCCTGGCGGGTAAATAGATAAAACCAACCGGTTGCCATTTTTTTCAGGATACCCTCCGCTTTGGCTCTCTCCGCTTTGTTGTCAAATGCCACCAGGGATGAACTCCAATAGACCAGGGTGTCGTTGGCAGAAACAGTGTAAAAGAGTCCGTTGGGCTCCTCCTCGATCCGCTCAGTCACTTTCCAAAGATCCTGCACCATTGTTCCCGATGAGAGCATCTGTGCCATCCACTCCATCTCAATCTTCAACCGTTTTCCCTTCTCCTCAAACACCCTGAAAATTCTCCTCCCTTCAGACGCCTGATCTGGTCCGGCATAAAACAGCGAACTCCAGCCAAACGAAAAGGCCAGGGCCAGTAATGCCAGGATCAGCAGGTGGAATCTTCGAAGGAAGTTATTTGACAGTTTAGGCATGGTGGTAGGGTTCTCCCCTGATTATGGTCATTGCACGGTACAATTGTTCGATAAATAGCAGTCGCACCAGCTGGTGGGGAAAGGTCAGCCTGGAGAGTGACAGCTTGCTGTCGGCCCTTTTGTAAACAGCCTCCGAAAATCCATAGGGACCACCAACGGCAAAAACAAGTTGCCGTGTCCCTGCAACCATCTTTTTCTCCAGCCAGGCAGACAGGCCGGTTGAGGAAAATTCAACACCTTCCACATCCAGCAAAACCAATTCATCGCTGGTTGAAATCTGCTCCAGAATAGCCTTCCCCTCCCGCTCCATCTGCTGTTCTGCCGAAAGATGACGGCTGTTCCGGATGTCAGGAATTACCCTGATTTCAAATGGCAGGTAATGGATCAACCGCCTTTGGTAATCCGCCACCCCCTCCTGAAGGTAATTCTTATCAGTCGACCCAACCAGCAGGAAAATTATCTTCATTTGTTTTCAATTTGTTTTTCAAAGGCAAAATGGAATGCGCAAGGGTTATAATCATCTCTGTTGGTGATATTCCATCATGCTCATTTCATCCGTACACAATTTTTTTTATGGCCTGACAGAATACCCAAATATTCACTTCCGGTTGGGGCGAAAATAATCTCATGGGTACTTCATATCATCCAGACTGACAGAGAAGCTACAAAGTAATGTTATTTTTGCATATAGTATAAAATCAGGCATTAAATTTGCAGGGTTTGGTTATATTTGACAGTCTGATAGATTCTTTTTAGCATTCTGACAGCTCAAAGCATTTACGATGAAAAAATATCTTTTTGCACTCACTACCATTTTAATACTCTCCGGCCTTGCCCTCGATGGTTTTGGGCAAATCCCTCCACAGATTGCTGCCGGACTTAAAGCAGGAAACGCAAAGCAGGTAGCCTCCTATTTCAACGAAACCGTAGAGTTGGTAATTCTTGACAAGGAAAATGTCTGTTCGAAGGACCAGGGAGAGATGATACTCGGTGATTTTTTCAAAAAAAACAAACCTACTGATTTCAAAATCACCTTTCAGGGGGGCACCGATTCCCTGTATGGAATTGGCAAAATGCAAACAAGCGGGGCCAATTTCCGCATCTATTTCATGCTGAAGTCATTTGCCAACAAACCCCTGATTATACAACTGAGAATAGAGAAAGATTAGTAAATCCATCATGTATGCTGACTGTATTACAAAAAGTTAGGGACTGGGGATTAAAGCAACTCGATCTCATCGTTCACAAGGCCAAGAGAATCACACTTCCTTTCTTCGACAAGGTTCCACTCTACGATGTAGCCCTGTTTTTCTGGAAAGGAATTGTGGACGGAGCGATTACGACCCGCGCATCCGCCATTGCCTTTAATTTCATACTGGCAGTTTTCCCCACCATCATTTTTCTTTTTACCCTGATTCCTTACATTCCCATCGATAATTTCCAGACACAACTGATGGAATTGTTGCAAAGTGTCGTGCCCGACAATGCTTACCTGGCCATCCAGAGTACCATCCAGGATATTGTTACACAACCCCGGGGAAGCCTCTTATCTGTTGGTTTTTTTGCGGCATTTATCTTCTCTACCAACGGCCTGGTATCGGTCATCGTTGCCTTCAACAATACCATCCATGCGATTGAAACACGGAATATCGTAAGCCTTTACCTCACCGCATTTGGGTTATCCATCATCCTGACCACCCTCACCACGATGAGTGTGGCACTGATAACGGTTAGTCAGCGCGTACTGGATTTTTTGAAGGTCAACATGATCATACGGGATGATTTTCTGCTCTACATGCTGATCGGGGGAAAATGGTTGGTCATTTTGCTGCTTTTCTTTTTTGCCTTCGCCTTCCTTTTCTATTATGCACCTGCCCGTAAAACAAAATTCAGGTTTATTTCTGCCGGGGGCACCCTTGCGACCATCCTCTCCATCCTGATTTCCGTTGGCTTCTCCTTCTACATCAACAATTTCGGCAAATACAATACCCTCTATGGCTCCATCGGTACCCTGATTGTGGTGATGCTTTGGTTCTATTTTATGGCACTGATACTTCTGATTGGATTCGAGCTAAATGTAAGTATCTGGAGTGCCCATAACAAAGCTGATATAGAAAATGGGTTGGTGATACCTCCTTCACAGGATACGAAGAGAACGTCGAATTAGAAAACAGTCAGGAAAACCCGGAGACAGCATTACTGGATGATGAAACGACCTGATACTAGAAAATACTACACAGCCCCCTCCATGCAAGATCATGGAAGAGACTGTTTGAAAAGAGTTATAATCACGAATTATTAGTCGCTGTACTTATAGGTAATGGTAAATTGAACGTTGTCACCTGATGTCCAGAAATTACGGATAGCTCCGCTAAATTCAATTACTCCATCCATACCTGGCGCAGGGCCACCTGTATCGGTCAGGGACATTTTGACAGGTAAGTCAATGGTAGTAGTAGCCGTGCTGGCTGAAGTGCTCCCGGGCAGGTTCCTTTGCACACTTGGTGCAGTAAATCCAAGGGCAGCTTCGTTGGATTGCTGCCAGTCATTGTACCACGAAGAGGTGGAACTGATGTTGTTCACAAAAATTTCACAACCATCAAAGAAGGCATTACCACCTGAAGAGGTTTTCATTAATTTGATCGTGATAGCCTGGTTCATGAAAGTTTTTCCCTCGACAATTTCCAGGTTGCCGGATGGTGGAGTCAACCAACTGATCTCTGCTGTATGGGTAATGGTTCCGCTTGTCCGTGTTGCGGTCATTCTGTTGCTGAACTGCTGAATTTTCGGATTTCCGGTAGTTGTGGCAGCAGGTAACAAGGTCAGGGTAGCACCTCCAAGGGAGACTGTTATGGGAACTTTCTTCAAATCAATGACGAAATTACCCATGTTTACAACCTTGTTGGTCGGTTCAGTCCAATTGATTGTAACTGCATTCTGGACCGAATCATTGTTGGCAAAAACCTTTAAAATAGATGTACCGGGAAATACCCTTGGCAGTGCAAAGACACCGTCTTTCCCGGTTTTCGGACTTTCAAAGGTACGGTATTCTTTGTTGTAATCCTGATAAACCACTTGTGCTTTTGCTCCTTCAACCGGTATACCTGTTTTATCGACGATTTTCCCCTGGCCATTGTATGACCATCCAAATGGTTCCATCATTGGCGATAAATTGAGCTTGTAGGAATTCCCTTTGGAATCCAGGTAGCTTTGAATGAACGTCCTGGTCTCGTTCACATCTCTTGGACCCTTGGCAAGAATGGCTATTACATCCTGGGTGGACGCGTTCACTACCGGCACTTTCGTTTGACCCCAGGCCTTATCAAAGCAATAAATCAAATCGGTTTTACGTTGCAGTGCAACCAGCATAGCAGCGCTGTAACCTTCGCTTCCCGGGTAATCTATATCCTTGGGAAAGGCATTGTTGGTCACATCCGCAAAATTGTTCAGCTTTTTTACACTGGAAAAATCATAACCCATATCCACTGCGCCGGTGATCAGGTATTCCGAAAAATAGGCATAATCCTCAAGAGTTCCTGCATTCCTTCCGTTGTTGTCGCCAGGAGCATGAGATATCTGACAACCAATCCAGTCGCTTGGAAATTTGCCGTATATTTCCATGTACTTGTCGTAACCCAAAAGCACATGGCAGATGTAATGCCCGACCTCATGGGCGATTGTGCGCAATTCAACCGTTGACAATTTAAAATAGAAATTGCAATTACGGAAAATCGAACTGTTGCCGGCCAGATAGGAACTACCATCCCCAGACAGGCTGACGTTGTACTTGTAGTTGCCGTTGATCCTGGCTCTTGCAGTTGTCGCCAGATCCGAAGGCATTGCGTTGATCCAGGTATCAATAACCTGGCTGACCGTTGTTTTTATTAGAGCATATTTTTCTGCATCCGTCGAATTCTTTGTAATACTTTCAAAGGCATACATATTTTTGGCTGCTGCCTTCAGCGTTGAATTGGGTGAATTAAGCGTATAAACCAATTGGTCAGTTGTCTCGGTATAATCGCTCACTTGCCACCAGCCTGTCTGCAAGTTTTTTCCGTTGATGGAGGCTTTCGTCATCGATCCGTAAAAGTAAAGAATACCGATCTCGTTGGTGGTATTGGGGGCAAGGAGTTGAATAGTGGTTGATCCGGTAAAATTGACAGTAAATTTCTTCGCCGCCACGCCAAGTGCTGGGGCCTCTGTCAGTGCAGTGACTGTCAATTTACCGCTTCCTCCTTGAGGAAATTGGAAACTCAGGCCTGTAATCTCATCTTTTACAATCGTTGATGAGGTGGAATTGACACTGTATTCTTTTGAGGTTCCAGTCGTTACGGTAACAGTTGGAGTATCAATTGTACTATCCGAATTGTTTTCTGGTTTACACTGAGGGAAGGCTAAAAGTACCAGAACGAGAAACAACAAGCTGTATTCCTTCATGATAGATCAGTTAAAAAGTAGGTAAAAGAAAATTCAAAATTGAACCTTCAAGTAAAACTATTTAACTAAACTAATTCAAAAAATAGCCCAAAGGGGTCATTTTTGTTGAAAGTCATAAAAGTTGCCAGGGAAACTAGTTTAAGAAGTTAAATTAGTGGGGTGTCCATTGTAATGGAGTGAACATATTTTTGTAATAAATCCGCATCAGGCTGTCGTCCAACTTCTCCTCCCTGTCCAAAACCCAATCCGTTTCAGGGGCTTTAACTCCCGATCCAAACCGCGCATTCCCGATGTAAATCCGGGCCTCATCCCACAATCCCTCCCGAAGGTAGGATTCCAGGAGTGACTTTCCACCCTCAACCAACAGCGACTGTATTCCCCTCTCCACAAGGATACGGTTGATCTCCGTCAGCATACCATCGTTAAATTGGAGGGCAATGTACTCCAGATTGGGCTTTGAGGCGGTGCTGGATTCAGTAAATACAAGGGTCTCGGTAGATTGATCCAGCAAGGCGGATGTTGCCGGCAGAATTCCCCTGCGATCCAGCACCATCCGCAAGGGATGATTGCCACTCCACTCTCTTACCGTCAGGGAGGGATTGTCCTTCAACGCTGTCTTGGTTCCGACCAAAATGGCGGCTTCGTCCGATCGCATCTTGTGGACGGCAATCCTGGAAAGGTCGTTGGTAATCCAGGTTGGCTGACCGAATTCTGTCTCCTGGCGATCCCTGTCAATGAAACCATCCTCCGTCTGTGCCCATTTCAGGATGATATAGGGTCTTTTTTCCTGGTGAAAAGTGAGAAAACGGCGGTTCATCCGGTTGCACTCCTCCTCCAGCATACCGGTCTCCACCTGGCAACCTGCCTGCTTCAGCCGTGCTATCCCCTTACCCGACACTTTCTCGTTTGGATCCATACTGCCAATGACCACTTTGGGGATCTTCATCTGCACGACCAGATCGGCACAAGGGGGTGTCTTGCCAAAATGGGAACAAGGTTCCAAAGTGACATACATCGTTGATTCACAAAGCAATTCCTGGTTTTTTACCGATTGGACGGCATTCACCTCAGCATGTGCTTCACCATATTTCCGGTGGTATCCCTCACCTATGATCACTCCATGGTGCACAATGACACAACCAACCATCGGATTGGGAGCCACCTGTCCCATCCCGAATTTGGCCAATTCGATGGCCCTGGCCATAAATTTTTCTTCTGAAGGAAAAGCCATATTACACTATCAATTCTCTATTTTTGCAGCATCAATCATGCTAAAAACAAAAAATAAAATCCGGGAGAAACTCTCTCTACTTTACTCCCCTGAAGAGGCTGAGAGCCTTGCCAGGCTAATCCTGGAGCATGTAACAGGCTTGAGCCGGTTGCAACTGCACCTCAACCAGTCTGTGCCTCTTCCGGAACCAAAGATAATGCAAATCACGGAGATCCTGAACCGTCTCCTGACCAATGAACCCATCCAGTACATTCTCGGCGAGACCGAATTCTTCGGATTGAAATTCAATGTTGATCCGGGGGTACTGATCCCGAGAGCCGAAACGGAAGAGTTGGTCGACTGGATCATTCATGAGCAAAAGGGGAAATGCAATAGCCTGCTCGACATCGGTACCGGGAGTGGTTGCATCCCCATAGCCATCGACAAAAGCACTGATATCAACAAGATAGAAGGCTGGGATATCTCCGGGGAGGCATTGAAAATTGCCCGTTCAAATGCCTTGAAAAACGAATCCAAAGTATCCTTTTCCCTGCAAAATATTTTTAAACCTACCGGGATCGATGTACTTTCAAGATGGGATGTCATTGTCAGCAATCCACCCTATGTATTGATGGAGGAGGCTGCACTGATGGAGCGGAATGTGGTAGAATTTGAGCCTCATCTTGCACTCTTTGTCCCCGACAGCGACCCTTTGCTTTTCTACCGTACGATTGCACAGTTTGCTGCGGCCCATCTTCACCTTCACGGTAGTTTGTACTTCGAGATCAACGAAAGAATGGGTGAACCAATAGAAAGATTGTTGAGGGAATATGGATTCGAGGATATCATTACCAGAAAAGACCTTCAGGGCAAAGAGCGGATGATCAGGGCCAGGAAAATTAGGAATTAGGAATGACCTAAAACACCGGCTATGAGCCAATTTGTAATTCCTAATTCGAAATTCCTAATTGTTAAAATGGAAACTCCCCCTCCTTCAGCCCATTCTTCGCCTTTTCGGTCTTGGGTTTTTCAGCCGCGAGGTGAACCGGATTCCCATTCACATAGATAGCCTTGAAAGGGGTAGTCGGACAGGCATACTCACAAGCTCCGCATCCGACACAAATTTTCTGGTCAATTTCAGGGATGAACAACTTGCCATAAGGCACCATGTGTACGGCCTTGGTGGGACAGTGTTCGGAACAGGCCCCGCAATCGGTCTTCTCTGTCTCCACGATGCAGTTGTTCTTTTCAAAATGAACCTGCCCAACCTGAAGCAGGTGTTTTGCCTCCATGGTGATCGGCGCAATCGCACCGGTCGGACAAACTTCGCTGCAGAGGGTACAATCAAATTCGCACAAACCCTTGTGGTAATCCATGTGGGGCTGCATCATCCCAATCAGTCCATACTGGAGGAATGAGGGCTGAAGCACCTTGGTCGGACAGGCAGAGACACAAAGCGAACACCCGGTACAAATTTTATTGAACCGCTCGATAGCACGCGATCCCGGCGGTGAAACAGCAGAGGTTTTCTTTTCGGGTAAGGTGCTCTCACCCTTCGGTTTCGGTACTATCAACTTAGGCTTTTTATCCCCCTGAATCGAATCTGCAGCCTTAAATCCGTAAAGTGAGGCAACTCCAACCACGGCACTTACCAGGAAACTGCGTTTGGAGAGATCTGCGACACCTTGCGCCTTCCCTTCAGCAGGCTTTGGTTCCAGACCTTCTGGTATTGCATAAGGCTTCCCTTTGAAAGGCTTGTAGGCCATCGCCTGCTCAGAACAAACCGTCAAACAATTACAGCATGCCACGCACCGGCTGTAGTCAATCTTCTGGCTCTTTGTCTCAATGCACTCTGCCTTGCAAACCCTGGCACACTTGCCACAATGGGTGCACTGGCTTTTGTTGATGACGATCTTAAAAATGGCTAACCTGGAGATGAACCCCAAAAATGTACCAACCGGACAGACCGTATTGCAGTAGAGACGTCCCCTGTTGTAGGCCATCCAGCCAATTCCACCCAAAAATATGGTGGTGATTACCATGATCGCAGGATGCAACGGAACGAGGTCGTAACGGTAAAGCCAGTTGTAAATATCGGCCTTTGCAAATCCTGCTGCGAATAGATTGTTGACAATAACCACGATCGGCTTAAAAACAAAGGTGGCAATTCGTCCAAAAAGGCTGTAGGGATCCAGCAGGGTGACCAGTGTGATGCTTCCGAAAAGTAGTGGAGCAACTGTGATTACAAGCAAGGTATAACGACCCATGGTCCACGCTTTGTGGTACTTGTATCTCTTTTGCCGGCCAGTTTTTCCCGAAATCCAGGATACTACATCCTGCAATATACCCAACGGACAGAGCGCTGCACAGTAAACCCTGCCATACATGACCGTAAGCAGCAATACGACGATCAGCCCAATGGCAGAAATACCCGGAAGGGTGATCGTTTTTAACAAGGAGGGAACGAATTGCAAGGAGAGACTCCACTGATAAAATTCAGCCGAAAAGCTCTTTCTGAAATCAATGAAAACCGCAGCCAGCAATACCAGGAAGAAAACTGAAAGCGCAACCCTCAACCGTTTCAGCAAAAGAAAATTCATCTGTTTAAATCTTGTATTTCCAGGGAGCCGTGAAACCTCCTTCTTCATTTCGCTGAGTTCCATGGGATGATTCAGGTTTTTTCATCACAAGTTGATCCGGTTGATGTTGAGCTTGGAAAGATCCATCTCTCCCAAACCCGCGGCACTTGCCAGTTGGATATGGTTGATATCTGCCGGTTCCTTGCCAAAAAATTTGGTTGCAGCAGCATCGGCTGCCACAATATCTTGGGAAAGGATTAAACTTTTCATCGTGATTACATCATCGAGGGATACCCCCATCGGACCGTTCTGTTTCATCACATAATAGGCATCCACAATGTTCAGGTCAGGTTTTTTGTAGTGAAGAAAATCAGCAATACATTGGTGAAGGTCGTTCTTGTGCCAGAAACCCCTGTCCCATACACATCCCATCATGTTTTTCATCGAGATGGAGAGCTTGGAGGAGCTGTGGTTCTTCAATATTGGCACATTCAGAAATACATCACTGCTCAAAAGCAATTCATGAATTTTCATCTCCTTCAATTTGGAACTGCCTGATATTTCAACTTGCTTGTAATACCGCTCGCTGTCACCGGGCACCATTTTTCCCCCTGCTGCCACCACAGCAGCCTCAATCCCAGAGTTTTTGTAACATTTGGTCCACTCGTGGCAAGTATGGTCGAAGACGAAAACCTCTTTGGCCCCTGCTTTCAGACAATGTTCCACAATCCGCTTGACCAGGAGTGGATGGGTATTGGCTCCCCGTTCAGGAACCCGGTCCCAGCCGATATTGGGCTTTATAACCACCTTCTGACCAGGCTTAACAAATTTGGACATGCCACCCAAAGCTTCAATCCCCTTGTCAAACATTACATCAGGCTCTCCTCCTCGGACAGCTACCAGATCATAGGGCTGGGCGGCATTGCCGGCCAGAAGATTATCGATTCCTCCAAAGGTAATAGCCGCACCGGTTGCAATTCCTGCACCAATGCCTGAAGTAATAAAATGTCTGCGTTCCATCTGTTCTTAGAAATTTGGCTCTTTATAGAGATCCAAATTTAAAAAATATTACAAATGATCTGTTACAACGCAGGCAAACCTTCGTTTACTGTATTTCCCGGAATGATGAAAAAAAGAAATATTCAAAATGTAAATTCCCAATTCAACTAATTGACTATCATTATCTAAACCATCCCAAACCAAAACATCAGAACTCCCGGTCGTCAGGTTATTGGCAAGGTTCCTGACAACTCTGCCGGCACAATTCAGAATCGTTATATTTAAAATCCATCCTGGTTCGCCAAAAAAAAGGTGGATGGTCAGCTGATCATTGATTTGATCCCCATTCGGCGAGAAAATTACGGGTTCAATTCTGACCAACTGCCTGGTAGAGTCCAAAACAATCCCTGCCGAATTTTCATACCCGGGAGTAGCAAAGCCAGCACTTTTGGCAGCGGAGTGCCAATTCTCCTTCCGGGATGCCGGGAGATCAAAGCTTACTCTTTCCAATGAAATTCCCTCTTTTTCAGAAATTAGCGGATGATGCATATGGTCATCGTAACTCATCTCATCCAAAACCTCCTGGTTTTTGCCGAGCAATACCACACTACCCGACTGGTCAGACAGGGAGGGAAATTTTTCCACTTCCAGGAGACAGGATGGACACTTCGAAGGATAATTCAGTACTACCCCCGCCCTGTTTTTGGTGACTGCCAAATATGTGCCTGCATCCAAATACTGCTGGGTCAGTGCTATTGGCGCAATCTGTTTCAATCCCAACTTCTCATCCCGGGTGGCCAAGAAAAGATCCGAAAGATCGACCTTGTGCAGACAATTGTTGTAGATCTCCACAAAATCAAACCCTTCCGGGTAGGGATTGAAAAGAACTTCACTGATCAGCAGATCAGACTTTTCAGGAAGATAGTAACCATACTTTACCAAATAATCGGCCATATCATTTCCGCATTCATCCTTCACCCCGTGAAGGATCATCGAATAGTTGACTCCACTGATGACTGAGAGCCGCTGGAACCAGATTTTAAGCAAATGGTTGCCTTGCTCCAGCTTTACAGAATCGATGTCGATGCCATCCGGAATTTCCTTCAGCAGTTCATTCACATCTCGCGGAATAGCGACACTTTCATTGAACAGAATTTCCAGGGGCAAATTTATTTTGTAGGTGGTTGAAACAACCTGAGGGGGAAGATGGTCCGGATTTGAGGCAAATATGCTGTTCCCTGCACCCGGTGTCCCACCCTTGGGAGAGAGTGTCGTCGCCCAGTTGACCGATTGACCGCACATCCGTCCGGGATCAATCCGTTCGAGAGCAAAACCACCATCGCCATAACCTTTGGTGTGCATTGCAGGCAGGTAGCTTACCTGGTCAACCAAGCACTTCAAGGGATCGTAAAGCGAGAGCACCATCCCTGTATTGGTCACTCCGAATCCGGAAATCTCCACAACCTTACCATATAGCCCAAACTCCTTCCCGCCTCCCGGTGCCGTTACCAGCAAAAATCCGCCGGGATTAACCGCAATATCAGGAAACAATTTTTGTTTACTTCCCAGCTCCAGTATCCAGTTTTTCAAATTGACCGGAGAACTTCCGGAATTAAACAGCTCGATATATTCCATTTCAGGTAACCCTGCCACAGGAGTCGGATCGGCCATTATCTCATTAATTACCATTCTGTTATCTGACGATTGAAGGGAGTACGAACCATAATTATCTTCCGGTGGTGGCAAGTTGGATGGGGCACACGACTCCTTCAATGTGGATGGTGACGCCCCAATAGCCGGCTTCACCCGCCTGTTTTCCGCTCCGGATCTCCCGCTTTTACTTTCGATTAACCCAAAAGAAAGGAGTAAAAAAATAAATATGTAATTAAATGCGCCCATTTTTTTGAAAATAATAAGATTATTCCCTAATTTTGTCGCCGGTTGGTTATGATTTGATCCTGCTATGGGTACTCTTCTAATAAAGTTACGCCATCTGCAGCACAAAAACGAATCCGCTGAGCGAAATTCAAACAGAAACTTTTATTTTTTAATGAACATATCATGAGAGTAGCAATCGTTGG
>CAZVTL010000049.1:0-19749 GCA_964630075.1 uncultured Tangfeifania sp. | reverse complement strand
ATTATTCTTCAAGCCAAGCTTTAACCTTTTCAATTGCATCTAATATTAATCTATTTTTTTCTCTAACTGTATTTGTATATAATCTTTTTTGATATGAAGCTTCTTTATTTAGCTCTCTATTATTATTAAAATTCCTGACTAAATCTAAAAAAGTCGATTATTGGGATGAATTACCCCAATATCAAAGGGATGAAATCCTAAAAGGTGTAGAAGAAGTCGGCAAAGGCGAGACTGTGGATTATGAGAAAATAATCGCCAAACACCGGAAATGATTCGGGTGATACGTGATAATTTCTACCTTTAGCTCAAACTTTCAACCAAACACTTATGCCCCTGCTCGTTGTTGGGATCGGAATCATCCTTCTACTGCTTCTGATCAGCAAATTCAAGATCAATGCCTTCATGGCCCTGCTGGTGACCTCCTTTGCCGTGGGTTTGCTCAGCAATATGAACCTGCTGGATATTCTTGATTCTATCCTGAAAGGGATCGGCGATACCATGGGGAAAGTGCTACTGATCCTGGCTTTCGGTGCCATGCTTGGAAAAATACTGGAAGAGAGCGGCGCCGCCCACACCATCTCCTTCAAGATGATCGACTGGATGGGGGTCAAAAATATCCAGTATGCCCTGCTGATCACCGGCTTCCTGGTAGGGTTGCCCATGATGTACAATGCCAGCTTCCTGGTTTTGGTGCCGCTGATTTACACCTTCGCCAAGATCACCAAAATGCCTTTGATCTGGCTGGCATTGCCGCTCTGTTCGGCCCTCTCCGTGGCCCACTGCTTTCTCCCGCCCCACCCCGCACCAACCTATGTCTCGTTTATCTACGGCGCCAATATCAACATGGTGCTGCTCTACGGCCTGGTACCCATGGTGCCGGCCTGCCTGATTGGCGGCGTATGGCTCTCCCGCTTCACCAAGGGGGTGAAGGCCGAAATGCCTGCCGATCTGTTCCAGGTGAAGGATTTTGAGAAGCATGATCTACCCGGATTGGGCATCAGCATCCTTTGTGCAGTCACTCCCATCATCCTGATGTTGTTCGGGGCAGTGACCGACATCGTCTTTGGCCCACCTCCGGTGAAGGCCGAACTCACCAGGCTCGGCATAGAGAATATCTCCGGATTTTACCACCAACTTTTTGCCGGCAAGGGTTACAGCGAACAATTGTCCGGACTCTTCGCCGCACTGCTCACCTTCTTCAAATTTATCAGCGATGCCAACATGGCACTGTTCATCGCTGTGGTGGTTGCCCTCTTCACCCTTGGACTGCGCAAAGGACGGTCCATGGACGATGCCATGAACAGTGCCGCCAAGTCGGTGGGGGCTGTCTCGATGATTGTGCTGATCATCGCCGGTGGCGGGGCCTTTTCGCAGGTATTGAAAGATGGTCAGGTAATCGAATACATCCGGTCGGTCTCCTCCTCCTTCCAGATGAATCCGCTGATTATGGCATTTGTAATCGCCTCCATTTTTAGGTTGGCGGTAGGATCAGCTACTGTCTCTACCCTCACTACTGCCCCGATTATGCTGCCCATCATGCAGCAAACCGGCACCTCCCCTGAGTTGATGGTATTGGCCACCGGCGCCGGCAGCGTGATGTGGTCGCATTTCAACGACTCGGGATTCTGGATGTTCAAGGAGTATTTCGGACTGAGCATCAAACAGACCTTCCAGACCTGGACGGTGATGGAATCGACCATCGGGGTGGTAGGCATTCTGACGGTATGGGGCATGGGGTGGTTATTGTAGCAGCTCTATCCCTACCGTGAAACCTCCACTTACACATTCGCTTCTATTAATCTTAAAGCCCTGCTGAGCAAATTATGATTCAAAAAAAAAACAACAGTTTATGAAAAAGAATTTGTCTGGACTATCAAAAAGTCTCTTCCTGTTCCTGCTAATCCTCTGTGCTATTCAACTGAATGGCAAATCCGTCAAGAATTTCCCCACCAGACTCAAGACCAGTCTGAATGCCTACTCTTGCAACAAATCCCTGACCAGCGGAGCAATGAACCTGGATCAGTTGATTGAGTTTTGCGCAACCCACCATTTTGATGCCGTGGATCTGACTGCTTACTATTTTCCCGGTTACCCGGAAGTCCCTTCGGATGAGTATTTGTACCACATCAAGCACAAGGCCTTTCTGATGGGGGTTGAAATCAGTGGTACCGGTGTGCGGAACGACTTTACGGATCCGGATCCGGTGAAGGTGAAAGCCAGCATAGTGCTGGTCAAAAAATGGATCATCGCGGCCGAAAAGATGGGAATACCTGTCATCCGGGTCTTTACAGGAGCGGCCGACCTGAGGGGATTGACACGACCTGAAGCCGTCAACATCCTGGTAAGTGCATTGAATGAATGTGTGGCATTCGGAAAGGCCCATGGCGTTGTGGTGGCCATCCAGAACCACCACGACTTTGTAAAAACGGCTGCCGAGACGATCGAAATACTCGAGCGGGTCAATTCCGAGTGGTTTGGACTTATCCTCGATATCGGCAGTTTCCGGACCGACCCCTACCGGGAGATCACACAAATGATCCCCTACGCCGTGAACTGGCAGTTGAAAGAAAATCTTTATGTAGCAGGGAAAGAGCAGAAAACCGACCTTGACCTGCTGATGAAAATCATCCAGGATTCCGGCTACCGCGGATACCTTCCCATTGAAACATTGGGGGAAGGCGACCCAAAAGTGAAAGTTCCGCTCTTTTTAAAGGAGGTAAAGGATGCCCTGGGGAAGATTGGACAGTGATTTCCGGATCCAGTAAAGGTCGCGCAAAGAACGCAGGGAAACGCAAAGAGGTGATTCAACATTTTCAGCATGGCGTATACATTTCAGATTACAATAGACTACTGATCTGCAAGCTGATTGAAGGATCAATTATTAAACTTTGTTAAATTTCATGGTAGCACTTTTAACCTTTTGGACCAGCCACAATCCAAGAGGTAGTTTTAGTAGAATTCCCAAAACATAATTTAAAAAGTAATGATGATGAGAACAAAAATTTTTATGATTGTACTGCTGATGGGTATTTCGGCAGTACTGGTCGCACAGCCGCAGGGAGTGACCCCAAAGAAAGCGCAAAAACAGGGACAAGGAATGCAAAAAGGCATGCAAAGGGACCGGATGCACCAGGGAATGCAGGCGCTTAACCTGTCCGATGCACAAAAAGAGAGTTTCAAAAAGAACATGCTGGCCACCCAAAAACAGCTGCAACCCCTTCGCAATGAACTTGGTGAAGCAGAAGCACGCCAAAGAACCCTAAATAGCGCTGAGAAACCCGATTTTGGGGCCATCAACAAGAACATCGACAAGGTTGCCGGAATCCGTGCGGAGATGGCCAAGGTCCAGACCAAAAATCACCTCGAGATGCGTGCCCAGCTCACAGATGAGCAACGCTTGAAATTCGATAGGTTGAAACACAACAAGGGACCAAAAGGTCTTAAAGGACAAAAGGGTCAAAAAGGGCAAAAAGGCAGAGGCCCCAGAGGACCAATGGGTAGGTAAAAGCCCTGGGGAATCTATCTTACCAGCTAGAACAAAACAAAACAATCCCTCCTCCGTGTAGAACACAGCAGGAGGGATTGTTTTGTTTAGATTGCCACCAATGCCAACTGTTAACAGGAAATCTTATCCGTCAGAAGATCATCAATTTGACGGGCCAGCTGATTGGTGACCTCACCCATCGAGACCAACATATCCAATGCTTCCTTGTCCAGCCGGTCACCATAAAGCTCCCTAAACAGTTCGGCCATCAGGGAGATGCTGCACAAGGGAGATTTTAGATCATGGGCCGCCTTGCCGGCAAACTTCAATACTTCCTGGTACCGGCATTCCAAATCTGAGATTTTTTGCCGTGCCTCTAATAGCTGAATGATCTGTCCGGCGACTATTTTTAACGAAAGGATTTGAGCCTCCTCCAACTGGTGCATTTCATCTCCCAACACGCACAATACACCGACAGCATGTCCGGTTGAAGTAACCATCGGCACTCCCGCATAAGACACCAATCCTCCCTCTTCCCTTGTTAACGGATGATGGCAGAAACTTTCCGCTTTTCTGGCATCAGGAACGAGTAGCAGACCATCGGATTTCAGGATGACCTGAGCACCAAAGGAACTTTCAAGGCTAAACTCAACAGCCTCTATACCGTAACAGGATTTGACCCATTCCCGTTGATCATCCACAAAAGTAATCATGGCTACTTGTGTACCACAGAGCTTCGACGTAAGGAGGGTGAAATCGTCAAACGCCTTTTCGGGCAAAGTATCCATCATGCCAAATGCCTGGAGAGCTTCCAGACGTGCAGGATCACTGATTAAGGTAGTTGGTTCATTCATTGCGGAAATCTTTTAAGGGTAAAAGTGGTGGCTTCTGGTTGGTTGAGGTAGTAAAAATAGAATGAAAATAAAATGGTTGTATATTTCAATCACTTATTTTGGTTACCGGGCAAAATTCTTCAGAAAATCTTCCACAAACTCTGTGGTATTGAATTCTGGTTTTACCTGGTTGATGCTTCCGCAAAAGGCAATCATTTTCGTTGGACACCAAGCAATCCGTGATCCCCAAAAGCCTCCATGTCCATAAAAGGTATCTCCATTGAATTGATATTGATAGAGGCCCAACCCATAATAGCCTGTTTTCCCCGATTTCATTGGGTGAGGCAACATGGTTGTCATTTTCTTTAGAGTTTCATCACTTTTGTACAATTTCCCATCGAAAAGCGCTTTAAGAAAAAGAGCCAAATCGCTGGTGGTTGAAACAACCCCACCACCGGCCCAATCATAGGAGGTGTTGAGTGTTTTGGTAATGTCACGTTTCCCCATAAATGAATGCGCCATTTTCCCGTTACCTACTGCCTGTTCATAATACTCTAAGAAACTGTCCTTCATCTCCATCGGCACAAAAATCCTTGAACGGAATTGCTGTGCCAAAGTCTGTCCCGAGAGTTTTTCGATGATTAATCCCAGCAGGAAATAGTTGACATCCGAATAATAAAATCCCTGGCCAGGTTCATGTTTCGCCTTCTTGTGGAGTCTGTATTTGTAGTAACGATTCATGAGTTTCTCCGGATTCCATGCCTGTTTTTTGTGCCTCATTTCGTTCAGATAAAACCTAAAAGCCCCATCTGTAAAAATATCGGCCAATCCACTTCGGTGCTGCAGGAGTTGCTTTAGGGTAAGACTGTCACCGTAAGGTTTCCCCTTGTAATAGTTCAACTCGGAAACCCTCACAAACGGCAAATCGTTCAGGTATTTTGCCACATTGTCCTCAATATTTAACCTGCCTTCTTCCTGCATTTGAAGAATAATCGTGGCAGTCATGGTTTTGGTGATGCTGGCTATTTTAAATTGATTGTCCTTGTCGGCCATCTCGCCAACCCCATCCGAAAAACCGGCAGCTCCACAATATACCTTGCCGCCTTCTGAAAGGTAAATCTGAATGCTATGGATAGGGTTCTTTCCTTGAGGTTTCAGATATTCCTTCATTGTATGATACAATGAATCCTGTGATCGACTGTAACAAACCAACCCGACAAGAAGCAAAGCCAAAAGCAAAGTTTGTTTTTTCATCACAGAAATATTCAGTCGATTACCGATGATTCAGAAATCAGTTAAATTTACATATTCTTTGCGTTTCAGCCAACTTTTCAAGCTCCGCCCGCATATTTACCACACCAATTGATGCGACAAATACAAAGATATTTTAGTTCATTGTACCTCAACAACCAAAAGGGAATCTATGTAATTTTAGGCAGCTAAAAAATCCGATTATGAGAAAAGTATTCATTGTTATTGTCCTACTTGCCGCTGTCCTGGTTCTTGGTTCCGGCCAAACTACAGCTAAAGAACCCATCAGGATCCTGGTGGTAACTGGCGGCCACAACTACGACAAACCCTCTTTCAACGAGATGCTGAATAGTCTTGGGACAAATATCACCAACCAGGTGGTCGAATTCCCGGCAGCTTACGACCAATTTCTACCGGAGAACAGGGGGAAATATGACCTGCTGGTCTTCTACCACATGTGGCAAAAGAGCACGCCAGCGCAGGAGCTAGTCTTCTCCGAATGCATCAGGGAAGGAAAACCATTGGTGGTTCTTCACCACAGCATTTGTGCCTTCGACGAATGGCCGGAATACTGGAACATAGTGGGCGGAAAATATTTCCACAAGCCCACTACCGTGGATGGGAAGGAGTATGCAGCCTGCAGCTATGTCCACGACACCCGTTTTACGGTTAATGTGGCAAAGAAAAAGCATCCGGTCACCAAAGGGGTGAAGGATTTTGAAATTTTCGACGAAACCTACAAGGGATATTATGTGGCCAAGGATGTTGTCCCCCTGCTGACAACCACCGAAGCATCAAGTAATCCTGTGATCGGCTGGACCCACTCCTATGGCAAGGCCAGGGTTGTCACGCTGCAGAGCGGTCATGCGACCCCAACCTTCCAAAATGAGAATTTCCGCAAACTACTGAAGCAGTCCATTGAATGGAGTTTCAGAACTGACAATTGGTAAAGCGGTGACACCGCTTTACCAATTGTCAGTTCTGAAAGGGGATGCAGGCAGGTTGGCTTTGTTGTAAAGATTGACTTTGGGATTGGCGTTCCAGCCATAACGAACTGCCACCGGATTGGTCACCCCCGGAGCAGCTAACAGAATGGTGTTCCCTTCTATCTTTGCCTCTGCCGCAACGAAAACCTTATCGGCTCCCGCAATGGCAAATCCCGTAAGTGCACCATCTTTGGCTGTTAATCCTTTGCCAGTTGCTTCAAATTTGACTCTGATCTTGTCACCCTCAACAAGGTAGTAATCAAAGATTGGGCCTGAATAGTCCATATTCTCCCCATAAACTTTCCCCATGGCCGCCAGGGCCAGCCTGTAGCCGATCTCCTGTTTGTTTTTGGGATGGATGTTGCCCATCTCCTGGGGATCGGCATTGTCGATAGCCACTGCCATGGCAGTATTCCGAACAGCAAGATTCTGCAGCTGGGACTCCCTGACCAGTGTTAACCCCTTGCCTCCGGCAGCATCTGTATCGTAGGCTTTGCCATAATTAGCCAGCTGAACGTACAGAAACGGGAATTCACCGTGTCCCCAGGCGGCGCGCCAGTCGGCGATCAGCGTCTCCATCAGCTCCCGGTAGACCTGCTGGGAATTTTGGTTGGATTCGCCCTGGTACCAGATGGCACCACGAATGGCATAAGGAACCAATGGAGCCACCATTCCATTGTAGAGTACGCAGGGGTTGTGCTGGTCGACGCGGGGATCCCTGTTCCTGGGGCCTCTAAGTTCATCTTTGCCATCAGCTTTGGCTTTGGCAGCCTCCACTTTCCACTTTTCGACCTGTTCCTGGTAAGTCAACAGCTCCTGCAATGATGGGAGATACTCCGCCTTTTTCTTCAGGTAGCCATCCATCAGGAATTTCAGGTTGGGTTGGGATTCCATGGATGGTCTGCTGATCCATGCCTCAGCGGTACTTGCACCGTAAGCGGTGGTAATCAAACCGATCGGGACTTTGTACTTCAGATAAAGCTCCCGTCCAAAGAAATAAGCGGCTGCCGAAAGATGTCCGACCGTAGCCGGAGAAACCAATTCCCATTTCCCTTCCACCTTCTCCTGCAAATCATCGGTGGGTGTAAACGCGGTATCAAACACCCGTATTTCAGGATAGTTTGCATTGGCAACCTCCTCTTTTTCGTTGATAACCCCGCACCAGTAACGGTCTTCGCGGGCAACGGTCATGTCCATGTTCGACTGACCGGAGCAGAGCCAAACCTCGCCGATGTAGACATCTGATAAGGTAAGTGTGTTTTCACCCTTCACTGTCATCTGAAAGGGGCCACCTGCTTTGGCAGGTTTTAACCTGACCATCCATTTGCCATCCTTGCCGGTAACCACAGATTGCTCCTGGCTTCCCAGCATTACAACGACCGACTCTCCCGAATTGGCCTTCCCCCATACGGGAATTACACTTTCGCGCTGCAGAACCATGTGGTTCTGGAAAGGACTTGCCAGTGATACTACCGCGAAAATTGGATTTGAAAGGCTTATAGAGAACAAGATTACCAGCGAAAGTCCTACAAGTTTTGTAATCGTATTTTTCATCATCACTTCATATTAAATAAATGGCCAATTTAATTCTCACCTATTTCCCATTAACAAGGAAATGCAACACAATGTCGTTGATTTAAAAATTGTTCGACCCCGCTGGGGTTGCATGTTTGCAGAAAATCATGAGTTCTATAAACAGGTGACTCCTCCGGAGTCATATAATTCTCACTGGAAACAACATTGAAATGTAAAACACAATTATCTCTTCATCTTAAACACTTCACTTCCAGCGAGCAAAAAGCAGCCCAGTCCGTAATCTTCAAAATCCGGTTTGCTGGTGTAACTTACAGGCTGGCTATCCGAAGGTTGTTTGCCGGTCCCCTGGGTATAACCCAAAAATCCATCCGAATGCACGGCTTCGTTGGCCATGGCATTCCAGCCTTTGGTGATGGCTGGCAAGTATTTTTTGGCGCTCAGCATACCATGGTTCACTCCCCAGGCCATGCCGTAGATGAACAGGGCGGTGCCGGAAGTCTCTTTCCCGCCAAAGTTACCCGGGTCGTGCAGGCTGGCATTCCAGAAGCCATCTTCCCGCTGGATGGGCAGCAGGGCTTTCATCATCTCCAGGTAGGTTTTCTTGTACTCCTTGTAATGGGGATCGCTGGGCAAAATCTCCATCACCCTTACAAGCGCCGCTACTACCCAGCCGTTGCCGCGCGACCAGTAGCAATCTTCGCCGTTGGGCTCCTTGTAGGGAGGCAGGAAATCCTTGTCACGCCACCAGAGTTTCTCCTTCTTGTTGTACAAACCCTGCGTGACCTTGCAGTCGTTGTACATCTGGTACATGCGTTCCGAATATTTGTTGTCGCCCGTAATTTTCTGCAGTTTGGCAAAGACCGGCATCCCCATTTGAAGGGCATCGATCCAGTTCCAGTCGGCTATTTTGTCGCTGCTGATCATCAGGTCGATGGAGGCCTGGATATCCTTCATCCTTTCCGGCTTCTTGTCGATTTCATAGAGATCAAGGTAGGTTTGTCCGCAGCACTGGTTGTCGGCATTGCGGGTCTTGATGCCATCGCGCAAACCCCATTTGTGTGCTTCCCCCCAGGCAACGGCGTAGTCGTAGTAGGCCTTGTCGGGGTTAAGGGTATAGAGCGCCATCAATCCTTCGTAATAGACGGCGCGGGTCCAGATGTTGCTGGGACGTTCGCGGTTGGTGATGATGCTCTTCCCGGTATCCGGCCATTTTTTCATAAAATAGCCATTGGCCAGGACCATCTTGTCCATGATCTCCTTTGGGGAGGGGAGGTTTTGTGCCTTTAACATCCCGGACAGGGAATAGAGCGCAAGGAAAAGGAGCAGAAATTTGGAGGTTCTCATTGTTTTTTTCTCTATTGTTAAATTTCAGTATTTTAAATATTGTGACTTTGTTTCATATTTAGACTCGTTGGACGGTTGGGACTGTTTGGACACTTTGGAGTCCTTCAATCGAAAATCCAAAATCGAAAATCGAAAATTATTTTGCTATTTTCTACTTGAGATTCTATAGAGCCCGGCTCCGTGTGGTCTGATAGGTTGCGCGAATTCACCTTTGAACTTTCCCAGCTTCTTGCCTGTCCAAAGGTCGGTTACCATGCACTTTGCTTGTATGCCAAGTTGGTCAAGCACCACTTTAACTTCAGCGGTTTCCCCGGTAGGGTTTGATCCTGCTTGTCCGGGCTGCGGATCCGCCGTATTAAACAGTGCCAGAAACTTATCCCCATTCTTAGGATCCGTGGCCATCCAGGCTACTTTGCCATCCTTGTTGAACAATTGCCGGTTTTCTGCACTGTGCTGGTTCACATAGAGCACCTCCTTGTTGGTGATCAGTGAAAGGGTAAAAGAATCGTTGTCGGGCAGATGGCCGCCAAACATCAAAGGGGAACGGAAGATGGAGAAGAGGGTCATGATGGTGTATTGCTCGTCCCTGGTCAGGCCGCTCATCCGGTCGTTGCCGCGCTCGGCCCTGATCCCAATGTGTCCCAGCGGTAGCATGTCGCAATCGGGGAAATGGCCGTTGCCAATGTGTGGCGCCCAGCGTTCGCAAACCTCGAACTCCTCCTTGAGTTGCTTCCAGTTGTCCCAAAGGTCATTCACGATCCGCCACATGTTTGCATGGGTTTTAATGTGCTCCCGGTTGTCGACAGGGGTCTCTCCCGGGGAGGTACTCAATACAATCTTGCGCCCGCACCGATCGATCGCCTTGCGGATCAGTTCGATCTCTCCCTGGTGGTAAAAAGGGGCTGAAAGATCATCAATCTTGATAAAATCCAGACCCCATGAGGCATAAAGGTTGAAGAGGGAGTTGTAATACTCCTGGGCGCCTTTCTTCTGATAATCCACCGTGTACATGTCCTTCAGCCACCTGCACAGGTTTTCCGTATTGTAAATATCCGCAGCCCGCAAGTCGGTTCCAAGAATCCGGGTATTTTTTTTGACCGCCTCTTTGGGAATACCCCGCATGAGATGGATGCCGAATTTCAGTCCCTTGCTGTGGATATAGTCTGCCATCGGTTTGAATCCAGCCCCATTGGCAGCCGATGGAAACCGGATGGGACTGGGCAAAAAACGTCCGTATTCGTCCATCACGAAGGAGGGATCCTTCTCGTTGTAGCCATGGGCCTTGTCGTTGTCGACGTACCAACGGATGTCGACGACAATGTACTCCCACCCGAATTTTTTCAGGTTGGCAGCCATGTAGTCGGCATTGGCCTTTACCTCACTTTCGACTACCGTCGGACCAAAGCAGTCCCAGCTGTTCCACCCCATGGGGGGCGTTGGTGCCCATGATTGAAATTCGCCGGGTTTTGATGGATTTACCTGTCCCGATGACACCCAGTTTAAGGACAACAGAACCAAACCTATTCCAAAAAATCTTTTCATTGCTTTCCTTTAAGTTTTAAGAACAATAGATTGTTGCAGTTTTAAATTCCAGGAATACCGACAATTGCCCATAGTTTCGCGAAAAGAACGCAGAGACCGCAAAGAAAAAACAGAATATTATCATTTGTGCATTACTTAATTGGTCCGTAGAGTTGAACAGCACTGTCGTTGATCTCGATCTTGAACTTTTTCACCAAAGCAATCATCTCGGCACCAGCCAGCAGGACCGGTCCATATCCATGCGCCGCATAGACATTGATGGGACGGTAGTAGTAGAAGGCAGGATCAAAGCCCATCCCGGTACCTACACAGGTTCCCTCTACCTGTCCCTTCTCATTGACCTGGGTGGCTACTGCATTCCAGGCAAGGCATACCATCGGACCGTAGACCACCGGATCAACATAACCGCGGTTGATGGCACGGGCAATCGAATAGGTATAAATCGCAGTGGCAGAGGTCTCCAGATAGGAGTCGTTGCGGTCGATCAGCTGGTGCCAAAATCCTTTGGGAGACTGGTAATTGGCCAGTCCACGGATGTGCTTGCGCAGAAGATCCAGCACTTTGGCCCTTCCCTGGTGGTTTTCGGGCAACACCTCCAGCAGTTCGACCATGGTCATCACCGCCCAGCCATTGGCGCGGGCCCAGTGGAATTGCGGATGTTCCTCCATTCCCAGCACCCAGCCATGCATGAAGAGTCCTTTGTCGTAGTTGAACATGCGGTCGGCGAATTGCAAAACCTGCTTTACCGCATCGTCAAAATATTTTTTCTCCCCGGTATATTTGCCCATTTGGGCAAGGGCAGGCACACTCATGAAGAGGTCATCGAGCCAGAGCGAATTGGGCAGCGGACGGTTCCGTGCCAGTGTGCCATCAGGGAAACGAAACTCCTTCGTGCTGATGTAATCGGCAAAGATGTTGATCATTGGCTTCAGATTGCCATCGAATCCGGCCAACTGCTGGGTCTTGACCATGGCGGCACACATGGCGCCGCAATCGTCCAGGGCATGGGGATGAAGCACCCGGGCCATGGCATGCCTGGCATCCGGTTGCTTTTGCTCCAGTTTCACGAACCAGGGCTGAATTTCGGCCAGAAACTTCAGCCGGTCTTTGGTGTATCCCACATATTTGGGATCACCGGTAGCTTCGGAAGCCAGCAGCATTCCTGCGTAGGTAACTCCCCATTCGTAGCTGTTCAGCCTGAAATCGCCCGGTTTGAAGATGGTCTTTTCGTTGATGGCGGCATAATCCTTCACCTCGGCTTTGGTGTCCCTGTCGATCAGAGCCATTGGGGTTGATTGATCGAGGTAGGAATAAATCTTGTCCAGCACTACAATGATACTTTTCACCTTGGGCTTCCCGTAAGGTGTATCATAGGCAGGAGCCATCAGGTGGAGGGGAGTGGTGGAGTCGTTGATCTTTTGTGCCTGCAGCGCAAAGCTGCCAAGGCAGATCAAAAGGAGGGGCAGGAGTACTTTCATGGAACTTACATTTAGTTTTTTGAGCTTAGCCATTCTATTTTATCACTTTTATATTCGAGAAAACTTTATTTGCATTAAAACAATCAACATTTAGATCGTGACATAGGATGCATACATCATATCATTGGACTCATACATTAAAGCATTAGACTCATACAGCGAAAAATGAGATTCATGCATCAAATATTTAGACTCAGACAATGAAACATCAAATTCAAACAGCGACGAATCAGACTCAGACATTAAAGCATTGGACTCAGACATTAAAGCATTGGACTCAGACATTAAAGCATTGGACTCAGACATCAAAGAATTAGACTCATATAGTAAAATATCGGAATCATACAGAGAAGAATCAGACTCATAAATTCACTTAATATTTTATTTTTTTATTCAACCAACTTTTTAAGTGTAGTCGAGTGTAATAATGCCTAAGCTTTTACCCACTACATATAACATCTGTAAAACATTTATCAAATACAAACCAAATATTCAAAAAATCTTCCCAAAACCTGGTGCATTTTGTCCCATATTAAATAAACATGTACCAATAAATCAAAATTTGGGACACCTATCAAATTTATCTTTTCCCTTAGAATGAGACTTCCGCATCTGGCAATGATATGTATAGAGAATCAAATAATCTATACATACCCAGGTTGAAGTGTATAGAAATTTCAATTATCTATACATATTGGTCTATCTTCCAGTCTTGGCGGTCATTTTTCCCCTGCCACTAAGACACCAGCGCACTAAGACTTCACAAAGAATGTACTAAACAATTCCTACTATTAAAAAAGTTACAAAGTTTATATAATGCCTCAGAGAATTTATAATTTTGTACATATATTTGTACTATATTTTGTACATAAACCTATGTTAACAACCACCATTTCCGATTTTCGGAAAGATATCAAACGGTATCTTGACCGCGTAACTGAAAACTTTGAAACCCTGATCATCAACAGAGGAAAAGACAGTGGAGTGGTTATCATGTCGTTAGACGAGTATAATTCACTCCATGCGACTTATCATGAATTGTCATCCAAGGCCAATGAGAAGAGATTGGATTCAGCCATTGAAAAGCTAAAGACAGGTTCCTCTTTTCAGAAGGAGCTCATTGAACCATGAGATACATCTTTGTGGATGAGTCATGGGACGATTATTTATATTGGCAAAAGACCGATAAAAAGATGTTGTCCAAAATAAATGAGCTGCTAAAGGAGATTTCACGAACTCCTTTTTCCGGCATTGGAAAACCAGAACCCCTGAAACACAAATACAAAGGATACTGGTCACGTAGAATTGACGGCGAACACCGGTTGATTTATCAGGTGAAAGAGGATGAAATATGGATTGCCAAATGTAGATTTCATTACGATTAAGTTGAATATTAAATGGTTGTAACGTTTCAAAGACGCAATGCCTTGCGTCTCTACGGTTTAAATTTCACAATTTTCAGCGTGGGTCTTGCCGGTTTCTCCATCTCATCCCCGATGTAAAACCCAGGATGAGGCGGTTGGTTGTAGGCCACATTCTGCCAGGCTACCCCCAAACGGTAGATCGGGTCCTGCATCAGGGTGACAAAACGATGGTTTGTAGGAATTGTAGTGGTATAGATGCGCAAAAACTTGTTATCGGTTGTTCGCAGGATCACCTCTTCCCGCCAATCACCAAAAAGATCGGCACTGAGGCCGGGGGTTGATTTGGTGCCGTTGTTGCTCATGCAGTCGTTGGCGATCGTCAGAGGAATTACCTTTTCAGTTTTCCAGTCCCATTTCATTACCTGGTTTTTATCGAGCAATTCGCGAAGCAGATCGCCATCCCACCAAACCGCAAAATTGCAAGTGGTTGGCGTCGTCTCTGAGATTTTCTTGCCCTGTGCATTCCACATTCCCTTCATTTGAGCCCCAAAAGCCCAGCATTCGTTGCCTGTATAGCGTGGATCCACATTGAAGGAGACGCCGCGGCCGGGTCCTTCGCCTTTGTCACCACCCGCTTCGTCGGCCTTGACCGAAGCCACCCGCCAGAGTACCTCACCGGTTTTCGCATCGCGGAAGTTGAGTCCGGCATCGCTGAATTTTTCCTGGATGTTGAATACCTCCAATCCCGGATGGGAAGGATCCAGATCGGAGAAATGCATCGCATCGGCATGACCCAGTCCGGTAGTATAGCGCCCTTTGCCATCATGATCGATCACTGCTGCCCCATAAATAATCTCATCACAGCCATCCCCATCCACATCTCCCACACTCAGGTTGTGGTTGCCCTGACCACGGTAGTCGCGGTTTCCGGGGGTATTGTCGTCACTGTCGAATATCCAGCGCTGCGTCAGTTTGCCATCGCGCCAATCATAGGCAGCGAGTGTGGTGCGGGTGTAATAACCCCTGCACATGACCACAGAAGGATGAATCCCGTCAAGGTAGGCTACGCAGGCCAGGTATCGCTCTGAACGGTTGGACCTGCCATCCCCCCAAACCTCGTTCATCTCATCCGCTGTTGGGTTTTCTTTGGAGGGATGTCTGGACGCCCAGTAGTTGGTGGTTGCCAGAGCGGCACCGGTCCATCCGTCGAAAATGGTCAGGTACTCCGGGCCACGGACGATATGCCCCTCCTCGTTGCGATGGTTGGCAGTGGCGTCCCCGATGACTTTTCCTTTGCCATCCGTTGTGCCATCAGCAGTTTTCATCACCACCTCGGCACGGCCGTCTCCATCCAGGTCATAGACCAGAAACTGGGTGTAATGGGCCCCCTCCCGGATATTTTTACCCAGGTTAATACTCCACATAAGTGTTCCATCCAGTTTGTAGGCATGGAAGATGGGTTCGTCGGTTGCCCCGCGCTGACCGTTGTCACGGCCCCTCCCGGTCATGTGGACGACCAGTTCGTAGTCTCCGTCACCATCCAGGTCACCCGGAGAGATATCCCCTGGGGAGTATTTTTCAGGTGTTTGCAGGGGAACGGTCAGCCATGGATTCCCTGCCTCCTTTTTTTCCAGGATGCAGGAACCTTCCTCTCCTCCCTTTGTCGGTTTGACATGGTATGTGTACCGGCCATTGCCCAGGGGAGATATATCCATCAGGGAGGTAGCTTTGGTGAGCGGGTTTTTATTCAGCTTTACAGGTTTCCCTTTGTCGGCTTGACGATAAACATCGAATGTTATTTTTTCCTCATCCGAATGGAGCAGCCGCCAACTCACAAATACGCTGTCCTTACCGGCCTGGACAGCCACCACACCGCGGGTCAGGTATTCCGTCTGGCGCTGGGCTTGCACGATGATGCCGGTGAAAAGAAGAAAAAACAGACAAACTAATCTCATGATATACTATTATAGTTTGTTGGTATATGCCCTTAAATCACAATTTTTCAATCCCCTGATCCCCTCTGCCACCGTTTTTGCATTAAGTTCAGCACCAGCCCGGTTGGTATGGGTGTGGTCGCCCGGGAAGAAGGTTTTTACTTTTTCCTTCCCCATCACTTCGTATTTTTTGGCCACCAGTTCGTTCAGGTCAACAAAGTAGGCACCCGTTTGATCGGCTGCTTCTTTGGCCCATTTGCCATAGGATGTTGTTACCCTTTCAACATTTCCACCGGGCCATTCGTTGCGGGGAATCTGCGAGAAGACAATGGGTGCAGCACCTTTTGCCCTGGTATCCTGAATGTATTTTTTCATGTACCAACCGTAGGTATGAACAATCTCCTTGGTTCCGTCTGGTTTGGTGACCTCCTGGGTCTCCTCTCCGGTTCCTTTCAGCGAACCCCTGAATTTTTCTGCATCCGGTTTAGCACCGTCGTTGTGGCCGAATTGCATCAGCACAAAGTCTCCATTTTTCAGCTGCGAAACGATCTCCTGCCAGAGTCCCTCGTTCAGGAAGGTTCGGCTGCTGCGGCCTCCACGGGCTTTGTTAACAATAATGACCCGGCTTGTATCGAAAAAGGAGGGCAATACCTTTCCCCACCCGACGATGGTATCGTTCCCGTTGGCCACAGTTGAATCGCCAATGACAAATATCCGTTTCTTCACAGGAAACTGAATTTGGGGATTGGGAAGCAGGTATGGATTGATTTTCAGTTTTTTTGATGCCTTCAATCCCTCCACCACCAGCGAAGCTGCCAGGATTGCTCCTTCGGCAGAGGTGTGGGTATGGTCGCGGCTGTAGAAGAACCTCCCGGTTACTTTTTCTTCGCCATAAGCATCCAGTCTCTCAGACATCAATTGGTTGAGGTCTACCGCCTGAATTCTCTCCTGTCTGGCCACCTCCAGCGCCCATTCGGGATAGCTGTAGGGGGTGCGTTTGACCTTACCGTTCTCCCAGTCGTTTCGGGGAATGGGGGTAACAATGACAGGGATGGCACCTTTGGCTTTGGTTTCCCGAACAACTTTCCGGAGATACCAGCCGTAACTGTGAACCGTTTCGTGTTCTTTGGTGAGGATATTGTCGATCTCCTCGCTCTCCTTTCCCACTCCCTTTATGGTGCCACGTGCCCGGCTGCTGTCGTTGAGCGCACTCCCGTCGTTGTGACCAAACTGCATCAGCACGTAATCCCCCTTTTTCAATTTGATGCGCACAGCTTCCCACAACCCCTTGGTCTGGAAGGTACGGCTGCTGGTTCCACCCAGAGCGTGGTTTTCTACCATGACTTTTGTGCTATCAAAGAAAAGTGCAATCGGATCACCCCATCCATAAAGTCCGCCGGAACCATCGCCCCTGCCATTCTTCACCGTTGAGTCACCAATGGTGTAAACGACAGGCTTCTCTTTAGCGGTCAATTGGGTTTGAAAAATAAGGCCAATCAAGCAGACAAGGATTAAAACTCGACTCATTTCTTTATATTTTACTCTTAAATATTTTTCATTAATTATCTCACCAAGGTTGCTGCCATCAATCCGATGACCACATCGTTGGTCAGTGTCACCAATGTCAATTGCCTCAATTCTTTGGCAGGATCCAAAGGCAGATCCAGCAGCGAGGCGGCTCCGCCCTCTATCTTTTTGGTTTTGTTCTTCGACCAGCTGTTGTAGGTATCGGAATGCCATGCACCGGTCTTCAGGTAGAGCCGAACCGGCCGTACCGCATCTACCCTGAAGGCATAGCCGTCTTCGTAGAAATCCTGCTCGACCGGCCACCAGTTATCCGGACTGATCAAAGGGAGTTCTGTTGTGGTTCCGTCCTCATATTCCACCCTTACCATCCCATTTGTCATCCTGCTTTGCATGTGGTGCCCGCTTCCGGCCATCAGCAAATAGAGGTGGGAAGCCTTTCCCGTCAGGTCAAGCACCACCGAATCGGGGTAATTGTCCCATTTGGAGGTAAAGAGGATGTTGGGAATTTCCTTTCCGGATACGGTAAAAGGAATACCCTGGGGTGACCGGATATTGTTGGCAGCCCCAGCAACTTTGCGTAATCCGATGTCATCGATCACCTCCGTTTCCTTGAAGGAGCACCAGTCTCCTATTCCCTGGACAGGGATCGAAAGGGTCGGATAGGGTGATCGCGGGGAGAAATATTGTGGTTTGAAAATATTGGTGATCCTGTCGTTGAAAATTTGGGAGAGCTCAATGGATTCATACGTCTTACCAGGAATGGCCTTAATTCCCCAGTTGACCATATTCTCTGTGTTGGTTCCGCCAGTTGCCTGAATCTTGACCTGGTTGCTTCCGGGTACCAGGCTATTCTTTGGAATTCTCAGTACTGGTGAGGCAGACCGCGGTTTCACGGTTACTTTCTGCTGAAAACCACGGAGGCTGACCTGAACTTCTGCCGGCTGATCCGAATTGTTTTGTAAGGTAAAAGCCAGATTTTCTGTAGATTGGATTTTGGATGGAATTGCCTTTACAGGATTCCTCAGTTCAAAGGAGAGTGGCTGCCACCAACGCATGGAACCTTGCTGCAACTGCACGAAGGCGCTCCGACCTCCCGGCTCCCCCAATAAAGTGGCAAGCATAGTCTGTTTGGCGGTTTTCAATCCCCCAAGAATCTCCTGCGGATCGTAAACCTTCAGGATGGTGGCATTTTGCAGGTCGAATCTCAAATTGGTTCCTTTTGCATAGTAGGAAGCTGTCGGGAGGATCTCAAGTGCTTTCCCTTCCCACTCAATTTCAATCTCAAAGTTGGAACCTTTTCCTGTAATTATTTGCAATTCAGGAATTCCGATTGAATGATCCACCACCTTCCAATTACTTGGAAATCCATTGATGGTTACCATCTTTATGGCATCAGAACGGGCTTTCAGCTGCAACACAACGGTCAGTTTCTCCTTGAAACGGGTGTCAACCTGGTACATCTCTTTTGAACCGTTGCGCTTGAACTGGATCTTCAGATCGGGTGTTTCAAGTTTGGCAAAGGGCCACACCTCCGGCCAACCGGGCCTGATGGTCAACTTGTTGTTCAACAGATCAGGGTTTACCCCGAAAAGTCCCTCCACCAGCGCCCTGGAGGCCATGCCAATTCCATCGGCAAAATCGCGGTAGAGCTCTCCCCGGAAAGCGTCGTAAAAGGAGAGCTGGCCAAAATTACCCGGGCTACTGCCCAAAAACATGAAATCCAGGAAGAGGCTTTTGGTCAGTTTGAATGCCTCCTCCGAACGCCCGGTCTGCCAGTAAGCCAGGGCGGTATGCAGTACCTCTCCGGAGGCAACATTGTTGATCGACCAGCTGTAAGGCATCCAGTTGGTGGTAGAAAGTGTGTAAAAATCTCCTGTCGGCAATCCCTTTGCCCGGATGGGAATATGTGGGATGGAATAATCCACATACTTTGTCGTTTGATAGGCACGGAAGGGGTCAGCCAATCCTTCATCAATAGCGTGATAGACTGTCCACAGGGCTGCCGATGGATGTACCAGCTTGTTCCCGAGCAAATCCTTGTTCTCAGCAAACCATCCTTTTTCAGGAAGCCACAGAAATTTCATTACCGCCTTCTTAATCTTATCAGCTTCCGCCAGATATGGTTTTGGATCTTTACCAATCAGAACTGCAAGTTCAGCTGCCATTTCATTGGCCCGAAAATTATATGCGGATGAATGGGTAACCCCGCCACCGGAGTATTGCAAGGCATCACTGGCCCAGATGCAACAATAGGCATCATATAATCCGTCATTGTCGCCATCAAAATTGCGCTTTTCCCACGCCAGATGATGTTCCAATACCGGCCAGCTTTTGCGGAGATAATCCAGATCGCCCGTCCACTTAAAGTGCCACAATAGCTGATCTATGAAAACCAGGTTCATGTCATAGTGATGCGGCTTATTTATCTTTCCGGGACTCCGGCTGATGTATCCATCTGTAAATAAGGCAG
>CAZVTL010000048.1:6639-19807 GCA_964630075.1 uncultured Tangfeifania sp. | reverse complement strand
TGGGGTGCCGCCTCATCGATTTGTTCGCGGATGGCTCCGACGCCGCCGTCCACGACATCGCTGGGGACAATCATATCCGCACCTGCTTCTGCCAGCGATACCGATTGCCTGGCAAGGGTCACCAGGGTAAGGTCATTCTCCACATCGCCGTCAACGATGGTACCGCAGTGGCCGTGTACCGTATATTCACAGTTACAGACATCTGCTATCACAAACAACCCTTTTGTAACCGGATCCAGCTTGATGGCGCGTATGGCCTGTTGTACAATGCCATTGTGCTCGCAGGCGACGCTTCCATCCTCATCCTTGTGGGGAGGGATACCAAAAAGCAATACCGATTTTACACCGGCAGCAACGATGTTTTTGCACTCTTCCACCAGCAGATCAACAGAGAGTTGTGAGTTACCGGGCATTGAACCAATGGGATTGTTCACTTTTGTGCCCGAACAGACAAACAGTGGCATCACAAAATCATCCACCGAAAGTTTGGTCTCTGTCACCATATCTCTCAAAACTCCATTGTATCTCAATCTTCTTAATCTTGTAACAGGAAATCTCATGGCAATTTTTTTTATTGTTGATAATATTGAAGAATGGCTGCTGTCAGCCCCTCTGTATTAGACATTTTTGCGGTCATCAGGGGTTCGTAACCAGCCTCCCGTATGGCCTTCGAGGTAGTTGACCCAATGCTGCCAATTTTAAGGGATCCAAGCAGACTGGTCTCCACAAAGGAGGAAAAATGGCGGAAGGTGGATGGACTTGTAAAGAGGATCAGGTCGTATGATCCATCCACTATTTGACTGATCACCTTTGGATTGGCCGATTTTGGTTGGATGGTATCGTAGACATCAACTCGATCCACTGCATGTTCCGACCCCAGGATGTTTTTCAAGGTATCATCGGCCAGATTACCCAGCGACAAAAGAATCTTTTGGTGCTTTGGCTGGTTTGTCCGGAGAAATTCGGCAGCCAGTTCTGCAGATCCATGCTCCTTCCCTGTAAATGCAGGGGAATAGCCGTAGTACTCCAGTTCCGAAGCGGTCTTGGTGCCCACAACCGCCACCTTTAGGGTCAAAGGCAACTCCGAACTCCCGGTCAGGTCGATCAGCTGCTTGAAGAAGTGGGCGACTCCGTTTCTGCTGGTGAAAAATAGCCAGTCATAGGCTCTCAGCGCTCTTATTTTCTCCAAATCGTCGTTTCCCAAGATGGAAGGATGGATCTCAATCATTGGAAGTGAAAGCAGGGTTGCCCCCTGTGCGGAGAGCAGGTCCGGAAGGGTATCTCCCGTCTCGGTGGCCCGTGTGGAGATGAAAACCTTGCCATAAAGGGGCAGCTCTTTTCTTTTCTCAAATGGATCTTCCAGCCTGATCTCCTTCAGGATCTCCCGCCCCCCCATTTGAAGCAAATTTTCAGCAAGCTGAACCGACAATTCGACCGCCATGTCCAGCGGTCCCGATGCCTGCTTTTTCAAAAATGAATCTCCATTGATACTGGAGATAAAACCTGTGATCTCAAATTTATCTCCCTCAATCCGGCTGAAACTACCAACCGGAATCTGGCAGCCCCCTTCGAGTGTACGCAGGAAAGCGCGTTCTGCATCGGTAGCCAGTAGTGTATTGGGGTCATTGATAGCGGCAACCAATTGGGCTATTTCGTTGTCATTCTCGCGAATCTCTATGGCAATGGCACCCTGACTGCAAGCAGGAATGACCAGATCGGTGTCGATCAATTCAGAAATATAACCATCCATGCCCAAACGCTGCAAACCGGCACCTGCCATGACCATTGCGGTGCAATAACCCTCCTCCATCTTCCGGATACGGGTATTGACATTGCCACGGATCTCCACAATCCTAAAATCCTTGTTGATGCGGAGCAATTGGGCCTTGCGTCTGAGACTGGAGGTGGCAATTATGTCATCTGGAGTAAGATCACTTAGTTTGCGGGGTGAAGCGCTGATCAAAGCATCCCTTACCTCTCCCCGTTTCAATACTGCTCCAAGGATAACACCCTCAGGAAAACGGGTTGGGAGATCCTTCAGGCTATGGACTGCCATGTCAATCTCATTGTCAAACATGGCTGTTTCAAGCTCCTTTGTAAACAAACCCTTGTCGCCAATTTTGGACAACGCCACATCCAGGATTTTGTCTCCCTTGGTTTTGATTACGATGATCTGGAAATTTAATGCGGGAAATTTTTGAGCCAGTTCCTCTTTCACAACGTTGGCCTGGTAAAGTGCCAACTGACTTCCCCTGGTTCCAATTCTTATGGTTTGTTCCATGCTTAATTTTGTGCAAAAAGTTGATTTACAACAGTAATAAACTCCCTGTTGTTTCCATTGTCGGTGGCTGATTTTATATTTTCAATCATCATGCCGATCAGCTTTTTGGTAATCAAATCACTGTATTCAAGTGCCCGGCTGTACTCCTCCGCCTCCTGGTTCTTGATAATTCCATCCAGGACATTCTTGCTTGCTTCCTGAAAACTGGTCGAAATTGTCTTAAATGTAGGAGCCAATGCCCTTATATTAAACCACTTCATATATTCAGCCACTGCCACCGCAATCATCTGTTCTGCCATGGCAATCTCACCTTTTCGTTTCTCAAGGTTGTTTTCAATCACATGGTTCAAGGCATCCACGTCGTAGACATGAACATGCTCGATGGCATTCACCTCAACAGCAACATTCCTGGGAACAGAGAGATCGATGAAGAAAAGTGGTTTGCCTTCTCTCTTGATCATGGCTTCATTGACCATGGCTGTATCAAACAATGGCTTTTTGGAGGCTGTGGAGGTGATGACAATGTCGTTCGAACAAAGCAACTCTGCCAACTGATCCATCTCAGCCACCTTGGCATGGTATTTATCCGCCAACTCCTCAGCCTTTTCTCTGGTTCTGTTGACGATGGTAAAAAGCGAGCATGATTTCTTGATAAGATTCTGAATGGTCAATTCACTGGTTTGTCCGGCACCTACCAGGAGAACAGGATGTGTAGGAAGGTGGTGCAATTTTTTGGAAGCCAACTCCACTCCCGCATAACTGATGGATACAGCGCCACTGTTGAGCGCAGTCTCGGTACGAACCTGCTTGCCTGCTTTCAGGGCATCATCAAACAATTTATTTAATCCACAGCTGATCAACTTGTTCGTTTTACTGATCTGCACAGCTGTTTTGATCTGACCAACTACCTGGTACTCCCCCAATGCCATGGAATCCAAACCAGAACCCACACGAAAAAGATGTGCAGCAACGGCCTCATTTTGCATGTGGTAGAAATATTTTACGACGACCTTGTCAACTTTTCTAAAGGAAAAAAGGAGCTCTTCAATGTCTGAAGTACCCAACGGCACTACAAACTCGTTCATTTCATAATATATTTCGGTCCGGTTACAGGTGGATAGTACGATGGCTCCTGAAACCCCATTGAGTTGAAGCAAAGGAATGAACCGTTTGATGTCTTCTTCACAGAAGACGAAACGTTCCCTTACTTCGATGGGTGCCGATTTATGGTTTAATCCGAGTAGTCCGATCATGGGTAGATAGCTCTGTTCTGTTTCCGGAAGCGATATTAGAAAGAGATTCTGTAGTAAATCTGAAGTTGTGGGGAATCCGCTGCAAGGTAATTTGGAATGTACAGGCAGCAGATGGTTGATGGTATTGTCTTGTTCTACTTACAGACCAATCGAACAACGCAATTCGCTGTTGGAAAAACCTTGAATTATTGCACTTTAGATAAAATAAGTATAAATATTAAGGTTATTCATCATCCAATCTGCCTTCCGGATATCCTTTGGCATTCAGGCTATCTGGATTAATTCAAAATTGACAAATGCCGCAATTTAAATCTGTTCTGGTGTTGCCTTAAACAAAATCCACCCTCAGGCAATGCATTTTTTCATGGAATTGATAGCTTACCTGGAAGCCATAGAGGGCACATATTTTCTCTACAATGGCCAGTCCAAGTCCCAATGACTCGGGAGAAGCGGAGGATTTGTAAAAACGCTGGAACAGGAGGTTGTTATCCAGCGGTTGTTCAGGTCCGGTATTGGAAACCTGGAAATATGCTTGTCCGATCTCTACGGCCAGCTTACCACCTTTTACATTGTGCCTCACCGCATTCTTTACCAAATTGACCACCAGCATCTCTGCCAAATATGGATTCATTTGAATGGTGGTATTCGGCACAAAATTTGTCACTACTTCCAACTTTTTTGACTTTATCAGGTCCTCCAGGTTCCCGAGCAGGTTGGTCAAAATAACCTCAAAACTGACCAGTTTCGACTCCGGGAACTGCTTGTTCTCAATTTTCGCCAGCAATATCAGGGTACTGTTGTATTTGGAGAGGCGGATGGAAGCTTCGTAAGCATCCACCAATGCCTTGTACTGTTTTTCGCTCATCTCCCCTGATTGAAGCAGCAACTCAAGTTTTGAATTGATAATGGCCAATGGGGTCTGGATCTCGTGAGAAGCATTCTCTGTATACTCCTTTAGGTTGAGGTAATCATTTCTGATGCGTTCGGTCATGGTTTGAAGTACCCTGTTCAAATCCGAGAACTCCTTTACCTCCGACTCCTCCAACCGGAAGGCTTCGTGGCTATTCAGGTCGTATCGGTTGATCTTGTCGACTGTATCGTAGAAAACTCGCCAAACCTGTTGCGAGGAGTACCTGTTAATCACCAGTAGCGTAATGATCAGCAATATGACAAGTATGGTCATAATCATGATGATCCTGACAATCAACCTGTCAGTCTCCTCAAGTGATTTATAAATCTTGATGTAATAATTTTGGTTGTTTACTCTCTCCGTAAAACCGAGCTGACGGTACAACTGGTATCGCTGTTCATCGCGGTTGTAGATCAGTGTATCGGCATACCTGTCGGCCATGCCCGCAGTTTCGACAGGTGAAATAACCACCATCTCATTGCGGGTGGGGGGCTGTGTATTGGAGGTATGAACCTCCTCCATCTGTCGAATAATACTCTGCTTCCGCTTTTCCATCTCATTGTTGACGTTGTGGTCGACCTGAATGCGGAGGGAATAGTAGAAGGCTATCACCCCAAAAAGATAGATAAACAGGGAGATAGACAACAAATTGAGGGTTGTTTTGGTTAATAGTCTCAAGTGATGTCGAATTTATAGCCTAGTCCGTAAATGGTTCTGATGTAATCCTTGCAACCTTTTTTCAGAAGTTCCCTGCGAAGATTTTTGATATGGGTGTATATAAAATCGTACGAATCTGCGGCATCCATGTGATCACCCCACAAATGTTCTGCCAATCCGGCTTTGGTAATGATCTTGTTTTTGTTGGAAATAAAGAAAAGCAACAACTCGTACTCTTTTTTGGTCAGCACCAGCTCCTGCTCCAGAACAAAAGCCCTGTGTGCCTCTGGAATTAACCTTATCTCATTCAATGTCAATTCATTGCTTCCATTGAAGCTGATTCTTCGGTGAATTGATTTCAAATGTGCATTCAGCTCAGCCAGGTGAAAGGGTTTTGTGAGGTAATGATCTGCCCCGATTTCCAACCCTTCAATCTTGTTATCCAATGAATTGCGTGCAGAAACTACAATAATGCCAACGGTGATGGATCTTTTTTTGATCAATCGGATCAAATCGAGTCCGCTGCCATCCGGAAGGTTGATATCTACCACCATGCAGTCGTACTGGTAGAGTTCAATTTTCTCGACAGCCTCTTCGAAGGTATAAACCACTTCACACAGGTGACCCTCTCCGTCGAGGTAATCGACAATGGCATCAGAAAGGCTCTTCTCATCTTCAATGATTAAAATCTTCATTTCTTAAAGGAACTGGCCAACAAAAGTTTTCAACTGCAAATTTCACAAATAAACGCAAACAAAAACCCTTCCGGCAGAAATTTGCAGCAGAATCGAAACATGATCTAAAATCCATCCGGTTTCTCATTCTGCAGATGACCAATATCCTGGGGTTCTGCATGGATATTCACCTCGCTGCGTTCGATACGGTTGCCAATTTCGAATTCAATCTTGTCACAGATTTCGTGCACCTGCCGGAGATTCAGCTCAGGGTCAAGATGGACATTCACTTTGACAAAGGTATCAGCACCGGCCGTTCTGACTTTCAGGCTATGAAAATGCTTTACTTCCGAAAACCCGGTAAGCGTCTCCCTGACCAGTTGAATCTTTTCACGGGGTGCTGTATCCAGCAAAACGTCTACTGACTTCTTGCCAAGCTGCCAGCAAACAACCAGAACGACGCAAGCCACACCAAGTGCAGCAATGGAATCGGCAAAATAATATCCGAAATTGGCACAGATTAGCCCAAAAAGTACGACCACTGAACTCCAGATATCGGTTGAAAAATGCAGCGCATCTGCCTCCAGTGCCTGGCTGTTGTATTTCTTTGCCACCCTTCGCAAGGAGCGGGACCGGGTATAATCGATGAGGATGGAACTTATCACCACCAGATAGCTCCAAAAATTGACCTCGATGTGGGTAGCACCCGTCGACAGACGGCCGATTGCTTCGTATACAATCCATACACAAGTAATTAGCAAGAGGATTGTCTCTATCAGGGCTGAGAAGTTCTCAACCTTCCCATGACCATAATTGTGAAGCTGATCGGCAGGTTTATCAGAGACCCTGACAGAAAAGTAGGTGATAATAGCGGCAAAAAGATCCAGCAATGAATGCAATGCTTCTGACAAAATACCCAAACTACCGGTTAACAAGCCGACACTCAATTTGAAACCTGTTAAAAATACTGCGGCTATTACAGAAAACAGCGCCACTCTTTTCTTCTCTTTCTGCATGATGGGATTTACTAGCAATGAGTCATCTAACTCTCAAATTTAGCCAATCTAATCGTATGACTGAAGCAATCATGGGATAGATTAATTATAAATTATTGTACTTTCGCCCCACAATTCTCACCAAATTGTTCTGCAATATATTTGGATCCTATGAATGTAAACAAGGGCATATTTCAACGAACCGAACTGCTGCTGGGTAAAGAACGGATGGAACGGACCATGTCCAAGCGGGTCATCATTTTCGGGATTGGAGGTGTAGGAAGCTGGTGCGCGGAGAGTCTGGTCAGAAGTGGGATAATCCACCTCACAATTGTAGATTCCGACCGCATCTGTATCACCAATATCAACAGGCAGTTGCATGCAACCACCCGCACTGTTGGGGAAGTAAAAACTGAAGCATTGAAAAACCGGTTGCTGGAGATCAATCCGGCTGCAGAAATCGTTGCACTTCAGAAGATATACAACAAAGAGAACCATGATTTTTTCGAACTCGAAAAATTTGACTTCATCATAGATGCCATCGACAGTCTGGGTAGCAAGACCCACCTGATCAGGCAGGCCACCAAGACAAAGGCGGTATTTTTCTCCTCCATGGGTGCCTCCCTAAAAATAGATCCAACAAAAATCAAGGTGGCTGAGTTCTGGCAAGTCATTCGTTGCCCGCTTGCTTCCAAAATAAGGAAAATGATCCGGAAAGGGGAGTTGCCATCCAAACCATTTCAGTGCATTTACAGTGAAGAGCTGCTCGAGAACAGTGGAAGCGGCTCCTCCTGTGGAACAGAAAAATGTCTTTGCCCAAAAAACAGCTCAGCAGTGGGTGATCCGGATCTAGCCAACCACGAATGGTGCAGCCAGAAGGCAGTGATCAATGGTACCGTAGCCCACATTACTGCCATCTACGGCTTCACGTTGGCGGGCCTGGTAATACAGCACATCTACAACGAAGTATAACCCATTCCGGATTGTCTCAACAAAGTCCAAGCTGGACCTTTGGGGATACATTTCAAACAATATAAACTAATAATAACTGCGCTAACTCTTTCCTGCCATGTTTAGCCTTCGTCAGATTTTGGAAACAGACAATCCTTATTTGGCAACCATCATTCGGGATACTTTGGCCGAATTTGGTGCCAACCATCCTGGAACTGTCTACTTTGATGATGCCACAGACCATTTGTATGAACTCTTCTGCAAAGAGCGTTCGGCCTATTTTGTTGCTGAAATGGATGGTAAAATTGTTGGGGGTGGAGGCATCTATCCCACAGATGGCCTGCCATCGGATACGTGTGAACTTGTCAAGATGTATTTACTCCCCGAAGCACGAGGATTAGGCCTTGGCAGATCGATCATCGAGAAATGCCTGGCAGCTGCCCTTGAAGCAGGATTTAAACAGGTCTATCTTGAGACCATGCCGGAACTTCACCGGGCATTGACCATCTATGAGAAATTTGGTTTCAATTATTTGTGCAGCCCTATGGGAAACAGCGGACACTTTGGGTGTGACCTGCACATGTTGTTAAGACTAAACCAACCCAGGGAATAAATAACTCAGAGACTGTTTAAATTTCATTTCAACTGGAATACTTTTCGAAATTCTTTGTGAAAACTTGGTGTCTTTGAGCCATAGTGGCCTCGTTTTCCTGCCACTACTTGTCCCGACTTGTCGGGAAAGACACTAAAAGCACGAAGGTTTCACAAAGGGAAAAGCAATTAATCTCGAATAATCTAATTTTAACCAGTCTCTCAATGTTTGCCTAAAATCTCAACACCATATTTTGCCAGCTTTTCATAAAGAACCTTCTTTATAACAGGTTTGGTGATAAATTCATCACAGCCTGATTCCAATGCCCGCTGCTTGTCGTCTGCTCCCGAATAGGCAGTAACTGCAAGGACTGGCAAATTCTTGCGCAAAGCCTTTATCTGGCGCGCTGCTTCATACCCATCCATTACCGGCATTTTTAGATCAACCAGTACTGCACAAATATCCGCATCCTTCCTGCACAATTCAACAGCTTCGAGTCCGTTGGATGCGTGGAGAATTCTTGTATTCTCTCCCTTTAACAAGATATTGATAAAGACAAAGTTAATTTCATCGTCTTCGGCAACCAGAATGGTCTTGGTGGTTTTTGATGTTGCAACTTTTATTACAAAATCGTCATGCTTGATATTCAAATGCTGATCAGGTATGGAAAAGAAGAAGTTCGAACCATGCTCCTTTTCCGATTCCACCCAAATTTTTCCTCCCAGCAACTCTACCAGGCCATTGGCGATGGAAAGGCCCAAACCACATCCCTCATAACCACGGGTATATGAGTTGTCTTCCTGCATAAAACTCTTAAATATGAGCGCCTTGCCATCATCAGAGATACCGACTCCAGTATCTTTTACAAAAAAGACAAATTCATTCACCGTTTTGTCAAAACCCAGGGTAATTGTGCCATCAAGCGTAAATTTGACAGCATTGTCCATCAGATGCTTCAGTATTTTAAAAAGTAACTCCCTGTCTGAATAGAGATATTTATCCTCCAAATTCAAAGGAATTTCCAATTTGAGTTCGAGACTCTTGGAATCGCATTGTGACTTGAAAATCCTGGCTATATCATTGACCACACCCTCTGGTAAAAACTCCTTTTTTTCTGCATCAAGGCTACCGGAGCTGATCATGGAGATTTCCAAAAAATTTGTCACGGTATTGATCAGTCTGTCACTACTCTCATTCAAAATGTACAAATACTGGCTCTTCTCCTCCTCCTTCAGGTCCGGATCTGTCAAAATTTGCCCAAACCCCAAAATTCCATTCAAAGGTGTTCGGATCTCATGTGAGATATTGTTGATGAAAGAGGTTTTCAATCTGTCACTTGCCTCAGCCTTTTCCTTGGCAATTATCAATTCAACATTCTTCTGAACCAATTCATTGGTCCTTTGGCTCACCTTTTGATCAAGAATGGCATTCTGATTTTGCAATTGTTGTTGCAAATAACTGGAATAGAGAAGATTTTTGATCCGCAGACCCACCTCCAGCAAATCAAAAGGTTTGGTCAAAAAATCACTGGCCCCGCTTGATAAAGCACGAATCTTTGTTTCGTTGGTCACATCTGCTGTTAAAACCAAAATTGGGAGAAAGGAATTGACCTGAGCCTGTTGCTTTAAGAGATCCATGACCTCAAATCCATTTAAAAAGGGCATGGACAAATCAAGCAAAATAATATCCGGTTTAAAACTGCTGTAAAGCGAGATTACCTGCCGGGGATCTGTGGTCGACTGAATATGCAGATACCCCTGCATTTCCAAAAAACCTTCCAGAACATCAATGTTTGCCTCCTGATCATCAACAATCAGGATGTTGGCTCTTTTCAAAGATTTATCAATCATGATTTCAATTTAAGCAGGTATCAATCAAATCTACTAAAAAAAATTTATTCTTTTACAGCAGTATATTCATCAATAATTTTTAAAATAACAGTAAGATCCATTGGTTTGGTAATGTATCTCCTTGCTCCCATCGCCATCAGGTGCGCTATTTGCTGTGGCATTGCGTCTGCACTGATTACAACAACAGGAATTTCGCAGGTTATTTCATTGGATTGTAAAATTTTGAGTACTTCACTACCGTGCATATCCGGCAGATTTAGGTCCAGCAAAATGATATCGGGCATGTATTCCAAGGCCAAAGGGAGCGCATTCTGACCAAAGGCATTGGTAATCAATCTTATGTTGCTGCGCTGAGTTGAAATAATCTCTTCCACAAGAACAATATTGGAGGCATTGTCTTCAATATAAAGAATGACACCTTGCTTGCAATCCCCCTTCGGATTGTTGCCTTCTGATGGGACTATTTTTCCAATGGCATTACTGCCACCCTCTGAAAGCGGAAACTCGACCCAAAAGGTGCTCCCTTCGCCAACCACACTCTCTACCCCAATTTCACCTCCCATGGCGACGGTTAACTTTTTTACCACCGACAAGCCAAGTCCTGTACCTTCTGTATCCGTTTTTTCTGCACCAATTCGTTCAAATGGAATAAAAAGTTTCGGAATATCACTCGCCGAAATCCCAAATCCACTGTCTTTTACGGATATTCTTACCGGTGCCACGCCTGAAATTTTGGCAGGCAAAAGTTTGGTTTCCAACGTTACAGATCCCCCCACCTTGTTGTACTTGATTGCATTGTTCATCAAGTTCAGCAAAATTTGCTTCAATCGTTGCTTGTCCGATTGCACGCAGAGGAATTTATCGTTGGAAGAGTCAATCTCTATCGTCACCGATCTTTCCATGGCATGTTGACGCACAATATCAATCATCTCGTGTATCACTTCACTGATCTTCACGGGTTCCAGCGACAGCGAGAGGTGTCCAGCCTCTATTCGCGAGATATCCAGAACTTCGTTGATCAAATCCAGGAGGTGTTTACCGCTCTTTTTGATGTGGTTAACCCCCTTCCGCTGACCTGGATTGAGGTCGCCCATTTCCAACAGCTGGGCAAATCCCAGGATGGAGTTCATGGGAGTCCTTAACTCATGGCTCATTCTGGACAAAAACTCACTCTTGGCCATATTTGCCTGTTCCGCTTCATTTCTGGCCTGTCGCAACTGCTCTTCGGCTTTGATCCTTTCGGAGATATCCATGGTTACGCTCAGCAAACATCTGACATTCCCAATAAATATTGAATCACAAGAGATTAGAATTGTCTTGAGGGTACCATCCTTGATCCGCATTTGTATCTCCTTTTTTCTGACCGGGATGTTGTTGTTTAAACTTTGCCTGATCTCTTCCCGCAAATTTGGATCTACAAAAAGCTGCAATTCGCTGCTGGTCTTCCCAATAACTTCACTTCTGGAATAGCCGCTGGTCTCAATAAATTCATTGTTTACATCAACAAACAATCCGGTTTCAAAATGGGCAATGGACATCATCACAGAATTGGACTGAAAAGCGGTAGCGAATTTCTCTTCCGAAAGCCTAATTTGAATCGTACGCTCCTCTATCCTGGATTCCAGGTTCGCATTTAGACTAAGTATCTCCCTTTCAGCCTCTTTCCTTTTTGTTATATCCTGTTTTACTGCAAGATAATTGGTAATTCTGTTTTGCTCATCGATGATGGGAGTGATCAGGACATTCTCCCAAAAAAGCTCTCCACTCTTTTTTCTGTTCAACCATTCGCCCTGCCACTGCAGTCCCGCCGTGATGGTCTCCCACATCTCCTTGTAAACTTCATCGGCGGTTTCACCCGATTTTAGGATGCTGGTCGACTGGCCGATCACCTCGGCCGATTTGTACAAAGTGGTCAATTCGAAAGATGGATTGACATATTCAACATGGGCATGAAGGTCTGTAATTACAATGGAAACCGGACTCTGTTCCACTGCCAGTGACAATTTTTTCAATTCATTGTCTTTCTGTATCTTATCGGTAATATCATTGTCGGCCCCCCTGTAGCCCACCAGCTTTTCACTACCATCCAGGATTGGAATTCCATTGGTCAAAACCCAAATGAGCTTGCCTTTTTTGGTGATTATCTGGTTGGTTACATTTTTAAAACTCACCTTTTGGGAAAATAGGGACAAAACCTCCTCCTTGTAACTGCTCCTGCCTCCGACAGGATGAAGATCATAGAAATGCATTTTCCCGACAAGCTCATCGGGAGTATAACCCCATACAACCAAAGACATTGCACTGGCGAAGGTGTAAAGACCTTCTGCATCTACCTCCCAAATAACGGTTTGGCTTTGTTCTGCAAGTTGACTAAACCGTTCTTCACTGTTTCTGAGTGCCTCTTCATTCTTTATTCTTTCGGTAATATCTTCTTTTACTGCAAGATAATGTGTAATATTCCCTTGCTGATCCAGGATAGGTGAAATCGTCGACGATTCCCAATAGAAGGTTCCATCTTTCTTTCGATTGTGAAAGATTCCATGCCAATTGTTGCCAGAAGTGATGGAATTCCACAATATATCGTATTCATCCGGAGCAGTTTCTCCAGATTTAAGTACCCGTGGATTTTTACCAATCAGTTCCCCGAGTGTATATCCTGTAGTTTCCAGCACCTTTGGATTTGCGTATTCAATGTTACCATCCAAATTGGTAATAACGATACTTACCGGACTTTGCTCAACTGCCACAGAGAGTTTACGAATCTCATTTTCAGCTAGTTTTCTATCCGTGATGTCCGTAAGTGAACCAGTACCTCCTACGACAACGCCATCCTTTTTAATGGGTGAAGTTGAAGAAGATACCCATTTCACAAGGCCCTCCCTGGTGATGTACCTGTATTCAAGGTGGGAAGAATCCACCTCACCCAATATTGACAAAGCCTTCCTGAGAATTGGAACATCTTCGGGATACATGTAGGTGAAAAAATTTGTACCAATCAGCTCCTC
>CAZVTL010000048.1:3193-6629 GCA_964630075.1 uncultured Tangfeifania sp. | reverse complement strand
GTTTGAACCCGAGTATTTTTTCTATGGCAGGACTAACATAATTTATGGTTCCATTTTTGTCTATTTCATAAATTGCGTCGTTGATCGTCTCTACCAGGAAGCGGAAATTTTCTTCGTTTTTCCTGAGCTTCTCTTCAGTTTTTCTCCATTCAGATATATCCCGTGTAACAAAGATCAAACCAGTCGGTTCACCCTCCATATCCCGAATGAACTCGCCATTGACTTCAATATCAAAAAAACTTCCATCTTTTCTCTTACCGGTGTAAACCTCTGCCCCGCCAAATTCACCTTCAAGCATTTTGGATATATTCAAAGTCGCTCGCGCATGATCCTCAGGCAGAATGTAATCCAAGAGCGAATGATCGATGGTCTCATCAGCGCTATCCAGACCGAACATTGTTGCAGCCTTTGGGGAGGCAAACATGATTCGCCCAGACAAGTCCGTAATGGTGATTACATCGGGTGATGCATGCAAGATTGAACGGTAAAGCGCTTCACTCTTTTGGAGTTCGAACTCAATCCGCTTCTTCTCTGTGATATCAACCAGCGTACCGGTTCCTCCAACGAAAAGAGCATCTTTGTAGATCGCCTTGGAGGAAAATCTGATCCAGTGATACTCCCCGGTTTTGGCCTTGATACGATAATCGTTTTCTATCTCCCCGGCCTGGGCAAGTATTTTAATTCTTTGTCCCAGATACGCCGCATTGGTACCAACAAAATTCTGAAAATGCTGACCAATGATCTCTTCCTGGCTAAACCCGCACAATTTCTCTATAGAGGGACTGATATACACGATAATACCATTCTTATCAATCTCATAAATAACATCAGTGATGCCTTCAATTAAATTCCTGAATTTGAGTTCACTTTCTGATAGTGAAATATTTGTTCGACTTCGCTCCAAAAAATTGCTGACTCTTTCAGCAATGGAAAAAAGCAATTCAACTTCCTCGGCCAAAAATGGATTACCTGCCTCTATCTTCTTACTTTTATGGTAGCTAACTTCTATTCTACCTACCTTCTCACCAAAAACTACCAATTCCCGGGATAATATCCACCCTGATGGATCGTACCTGTCTGATTGATAAATATTGCCATTGGCCTGAATCAATGCACCTGCAATGTTGGGGAATTGCCATCCATCCGGAAGGATGGAAACAACTTCCCTGGCCATTTCGCTGACCGAAATGTCTGACCTGCTCATGATCTTCGAGATCCGATTGTGGCAATTTAACTCCTTAATTCGCTCATTAAGAAGATATTCCGTTTCATCATAAAGGGCCTTGCCGCTCTCATATGCACCAATCAATTCCTCAAATGCAGCTTTTAATGCATTCAATTCATTGAGCACATCTTCCTTTGATTTGCCACCAGCTTCCATGAGCAATTTGAGTTTGTTAACAGATCATATTCCTTGATTCATGTTAGGTTTCTAACCAATGACCTTGTTATCCGTGATCATGTTTACATAAAATAACAAAAGCAGCGTCCATTTGTTTACGCTTCCCGGAGCTTTTTCACTTCTGGACAGGATGTTTCTGCAAGTTGAAGTGCATTCCTAAACTTTTACTACTTTTGAAAAGGAATGTACCATGCCAACGGCATTATTCATCCGGAAAAGCTTGACATTCCTTTACCGGAAACCGAAATTATTCTTCATCAACTAAATGCATTGTTTGGACCGTTCCTGAATAATTAAGCTTAAAGAACATTACCCTGTCTTTGAAATAAATTCCCCTGCTCCATCAAATTACAATTGTATCGAACCAGGATACAAGGAATTCAAAGAAAAAAGCAGGACATTGTAATTTGTAATACTTAAAAGGCACTAATTCTGAAAATAATCAAATATGTCTATAAAAAAATTACTTGCCGCATCGCTCTCTGTGTTGCTTATTACGGCATGCAACGAAGAGAAGGACAAAGTGAAAGAGATCTCCAAAGACGGATCCATTGAAACAATTATGAATGTAGAACATCTGGCCAATAACCTGGATGTGATCAGAACTACCCACAAAATTTGGGTAAAAAATTTACTGGTAAAAACCGCAGTACATACTGATACCATCCCCTCACTTGGAATCATCCAGGAGGAGATGCCCGTCAGCAACGAGGTTTCCAAAAAGGTTGCAGTGAAGAAAGATTATGAATTCTACATCACCGTGAAGTAATGAAGATGAAGAAATCGGGTTATGTGAAGCTCGTTCTGATTGCCACTGCATTTTCAGCTTGCAGCAATCCGAAAAGTGAGCGTGAGAAGACGGTCTACATGCGTTCTGATACAACTGCGCATTATTCAAGGGCCCATGGATTAGGTATGCTGGGCTACTATTATGCCTTCAGGCCTTTTGGTATGTTTTCGCCAGGGGCTGGTTATGCCAGGACAGGATACTACTCAGGAGCCATCAACCATGCCTCCAATGTTGGCACAAACGGCTCGAAAAGCAGTGTGGTAAGGGGTGGATTCGGAAGAAGCGGTATTAGTGCATCATCTTAATTATCAAATTGCAACGAACTTGTGGCTTCCCAATTTCCAGGAAAATGATGGTAATTTCGGCAACATGGAGGTCCATACTTCCTTTTAAAAAACATACAATCAAAGTATGATAAGACATATCACCAGGCCAAGGGCAGATTGGCAGAAAAAAGTGGAAGAGATCGGATTCAGTTTCCACTCACAGGATACCCCCTACTGGGATGAATCGGTCTACTATGAATTCTCGATGTCTGAGATTGAAACCATCGAGAACGCAACCAATGATCTGTGGAAATTATCCCTGGATGCTGTTCAATATGTGATAGACAACAATTTGTACCATCATTTTCACATCCCTGAATGGTTCGTACCCCACATCGAGAACAGCTGGAACTACGATGCTCCTTCCATTTATGGCCGATTTGACTTTGCTTTTAACAATGGCAAGCCCAAATTGCTCGAATTTAATGCGGATACACCCACCTCTCTCTTTGAATCTGCCGTTGTGCAATGGCACTGGCTCCAGGATTTTGATGAGCGCCGCGACCAGTTCAACTCCATTCACGAAAAACTGATTGCCAGCTGGAGCTACCTGAAGGAGTACCTTCACCCTGGCTTACTGCACTTTACAACTGCAAAAGATTCAGTAGAGGATTTAACAACTACCGAATACCTTCGGGATTGTGCCATCCAGGCGGGAATTGACACCAAATTTATTTACCTGGATGAAATTGGATGGGATACAGCTTTTCCACAATTTATTGATCTTGAAAATCATATAATGACCAATATCTTCAAATTGTATCCCTCTGAATGGCTGGCTAACGAAGATTTTGGGAAAAACATTGTAAAAGACCGGCACCAGGCATACTGGATCGAACCGAGTTGGAAAATGATTCTCTCGAGCAAAGCCATTCTGCCCATCCTTTGGAAACTCAATTATGGACACGACAACCTGCT
>CAZVTL010000048.1:0-3183 GCA_964630075.1 uncultured Tangfeifania sp. | reverse complement strand
GTTATTTTGAAACAGACAAGGAGCTGGCAGGCTCCAGTTTTGCCAAAAAGCCGATCTTGTCGCGCGAGGGTGCCAACATTCAGTTGATGAAACAGGGTACCATGCTGGCCGAGACCTCCGGTGAATATGGCGAGGAGGGATACATTTACCAGGCACTTTGTACACTACCTGACTTTGGTGGAAATTATCCCTTGATTGGCAGTTGGGTCGTAGGACAGGAAGCGGCCGGTATCGGTATCCGGGAGAGCCGAAGCCTGATCACGGACAACAGCAGCCGGTTTGTGCCTCATCTGATTTTGTAAATCCAGTACCGATGGAGCAGCAATGTAAAACTTTCAACTAGAAGCTCATGAAAAAGTTGTGCCTGCTTACTGCATTTCTTGCAACAAGTCTGATGCTATTCGCTCAAGAACAAACGATTGTACCAAATATTGCAAAAAACCTTTCATCCTATTGGAATAGGCATCAAGTAGAAAAAATATTTGTAACGACCGACAAAACCAACTACCGGCCAGGTGAAACAATTTGGTTCAGGGCCTTTGTGATGGATGATAACCTGCAGCCAGTTGCTGAAACCAACAATAAATTGTTCGCGAAACTTTATGATCCCCGGGGCGAGATCAGGGCCGAAGGACTCTTCAACCTTCAAAATGGTGTTGCCATCTGTGATTTGACGCTGCCTAAAGTACTGACCAAAGGCGTCTGCTTTTTGGCAGTGTATACTTCATCCACCATCCATCCGGAAGATGTTTCAATTACAAAACTTGTTGTTGATCCATCCTATGAAAACCAATGGTTGGCCGAAACCCGACTGAAGGATAGTATTTCAGCTTCAGGAGCGTTGAATGAATTGACTGTGGTTCTGAAAGAGTTAAAAGGTGCTGTTCAAAAAAATACTACACTGCGTTACCAGATATTGAACGGCAAGGAGGTGATACAAAAAGGCAAACTCAAGACAGATGGAAATGGCAAAGTGGCCATTCCCTTTACCCTGCCCACACACACGAGCGGAGCCCCGTTTGTTTGCCAACTGAGCGACAACCGGGAGGAGTGGGTCAAAGAGCTTTTTCTTCCAACAGGCCTCGATTCGGTCTTTGTAAATTTCTACCCGGAGGGAGGAGCCATTGTCCCGGGTACAATCTCGAAAATCGGATTCACTGCTTTTAACAAATGGGGCATGCCTGTAGATGTGGAAGGCATTTTGCAGAATCAGCTTGGCCAGTCCATTCCTGTGCGTACCTTTGCCAGGGGATTGGGATTGATGGCACTGGAAACGAAGGCCGACGATAAATATACGCTAAAGATTACCGGCAAAAGCGGTCAGGGGCAATCATTTAAGCTACCGGAAATTAGCGGGGAGGGTGTTGCACTAACCATCCTGAAAGCTGACAATGATTTCATTACTGTTGCCATCACCTTTCCTGATCAACAAAAACATCCTGTAGCCCTTGCCATCACCCGGGGAGGAACCGTCCATTGGTCGGCAGAGCCTGAAATCAACAAATCTGGAAGTATAAGAATCCCGGCAAAGAGTCTGCCCCAGGGGATCAATCTGCTCTCCCTCTTCTCGGAAAAGGGTCAATTGCTGGCCTCCAGATTGATTTATGTGGAGAAATTCCAACGATTGAACATTTCAATAGTGACTGATAAGATCAATCTGAAAGCTGGTGAAACGGTTAAAGTTAAGGTTCAGCTGACGGATGAAACAGACCAACCGCTTGCAGGCAATATTGCCATCTCCGTGGCAGATATGGAGCGTCTTGGTCAAGAAAAACCACGAATCAGCGAAGAGATGCTGCTCGGCTCTTTTCTGGTGACCCCTTTCCACCTGATATCAAATGCCTTTAAGGGTGGAATTACCCAAAATACCCTGCTGGATGTTTTCCTGATTTCAAATCGTCTGAAAGATTTCGACTGGACAAAAATCACAAGTGAAAACCAGAATTACCCGGGCTTACCAAGAGAGGTTGAAAATTTGTCAATTGAAATCAGGCTTACCGATTGGATGAAGTTGTACGCCCAGAGGGAGAATTGGCTGTACCGCGAGAAATTCCCGGATGCGGACTACCTCTCGGCCAATCCGATGCTTTTCACCAAAGCACCCAAAGTATTCAAATCCAACACCATTGCGATCGACAACCAACGAAAAATGCTCGAATCAGCTTCCGGAATCCTGGATGTAATAAAAACCATGAAGCAGTATAGAATCATCAACAACCAGATTGTCTTCTCGGGTAGTGAGAATTCCATCAATTACCAGGGAGGTGCTCTGATCGTGCTGGATGGACAGATGCTGGGAACAGATGTTTCGAATATCAATAGTATTTCACCGATGGATGTCGACCATATCAACGTATCTACCAATGCCATGGATATCCAAAAGTACACCGGATTGAATTCAGTAGGAGTTATCGAAATCTATACCAAACGGGCCAAAGCGCCAGAAGAAGCCGGAGTCACTGAAACTGTTGAGAATTATGCCAACGGGTTCCGGGTACCGAACATTTTCCCCACTGAAGTGCCGAATGTAAAAAATGACAAGCGAACAACTTTGTTCTGGATTCCCGAGAAGGTGTCCAATGATTCGGGCCTGGTCGAATTTTCAGTAACAGCCAGCAATCTCTGCACCAATTTTGTAGTGGAAATAACTGGTACCACCAAGGATGGGCGTTTGGGAAGTGGAAAAGCTGTTTTTTCGGTAACCCGTTAAGTATCTATCTTAAAAGTCTGCAAAATCAATTGCCATGGAAACTAAGCTGCGAAAATGGTATGACAAAAAGTGGTTGCCTCGTATCCTGGCGCTCTGTTTATTGGTCCTGTCAGCAATTTCATTCTATTTCTACAACAATTACAACAGGCTTCTTGCGGAGGCACTGATAAACAGCTTCAATTCCAGTATTGCTTCCGATGTCTATGAACTAAAATTCAAGGACCTGGATGTCAACTTCCTTTCAGGCAGTATCAAGGTCAATGATGTTCAGATCATCCCAAGGGAAAAGCCACTGAAAACTTATCCCTATATCAACAGCACTTTCCGCATGAATACCAAAAAGCTCATCCTTTCAAAGGTTGAGCTTTTGGCACTTTTGAAGCAAAATGTTTTAAAACTTGAAAGAGTCATTGTTGCGGAACCTGAAATTGAACTTGTGATTTCCGATGAGGTACCAGTTTTCATCCCATTTA
>CAZVTL010000047.1:11381-20016 GCA_964630075.1 uncultured Tangfeifania sp. | reverse complement strand
CTCTATCCTGCTCCCCAATGATGATGTGATTGTTGGCAAGTACCTTTGCTTCCGGATAATGATATCCGTTTGTCAAGGCGATGTATGGTGTGCTCTTCCAGAATCCACTTTTTTGTACCTCCCACGACTGTGGAATTGTTTTCTGGTCAATGTTTCTTTCATTTACCACATCGAAGACAAACAAACCATCTTTCTTCAATGCCCTGTAAATGTTTTCCAATACTTTGTCTCTCTCCTTCGGTAACAGCGCACAAAAATCGAGATAGATCAAGATGACCAAATCAAATTGGTTGTCAAAGTCCAGATCCAGGTAGTTGTACTTTAGGTATTGAATGTCCAGTTGTTTCTCATTTGCTTGTCTGGTGGCATATTGAATCGAATTTTCGGAAAAATCTACACCAACTACTGAATGTCCTTTTTGTACCAATCGTTCCGCATAGAGACCTGGTCCGCATCCCAAATAGAGGATTTTCATTTGGGGCTTGTCGGTGTGTTCTAAAATCCAGTTGGTTACCAATTCAATTTTCACCTGACTTCGACTGGCTATATCATGCGCCGGATTGATGTGCAATTCCAACAATTGTTTCGAAATGTAAGGGTCTGTCCACATCACAGCAGAACCTTTCTCATACAAAGGAGGTTTTTTTGAAAGTTTCTTAATCAGTTCTATGTTCATCGCAAGGTTTTTTGTTGTGCTGGCAGTTAATGCAGGAAGCTACTCCCTCTTCCATTTTTTCAGCAGTTCGGCCTGCCCGATCAGCTTCCCGGCGAAGTAGGCCACCAGGATGACCACCACTGCATACTTTGACAACAGTTCTGCCTGACCGAAATGGTCCAGCAGGGCAGAGGCAACGCCGCCGGCGAGGATAAAGAGGATATCAGGGAGTGGAAAATTTTTCATGGTGGTGGAATTTATTTTCAGGGTAAATCCTTTGGAAATTCAACAGGTTAAGAGGCATTTGTGAGGGCACGGATAACATATCCGCGCCAGCAAAGGTTAGCTAACGCTGATCTTCGATTCCTGTAAAGCTGAAAAGCTGCACGAGCGGTAAGATGCCCACCGAAAACCAACGCTGCCGGACTTGCGGGTAGCTGAAGTTATAAACCGTTTTCATTCTATCTTATCGGTCTCCAAACATTTTGACTTAGTTTATTTCCTGGAATGGCTCTAAGCATTCCATCAATGAATCCTCTTTCGCCTAATTCTTTCTCCAATTTCTGAAGGGCTGGAATAAAAATTGGAAATGAAGTTGTCAAGTCATATTTCCATTGCCCATTTTCTTTATAAAAGTTTAAAAAATAAGGTGTTCCTGTCCCGTTAAATATTAATTGTCCTTTGGCAGAATTGTTATCAACTGTTACGTCTCCAATTGTAAATCTCAAAACACTATTTTTATCAATCATCCCATTATTAATAGCATGGATCAATAAAGCTTTACCATCAAAGTTTAAGATGTTTTCTTTGGAAACCCTTTGTCTTACAGTCAGAACCATTATTTTGTCCCAAAGTGAAAGTGATTCTACCTTTAATGAGTCAGCGTTTCTAACAAGTTCAATAATGTCACCATAATATTTAATCGTGTGGCTGTCGACTAGATTAGCAGCTTCTCCTCCATTGCCGTTATACAAGAGAGTCTTATAACTATCAAAGTTTTTTCTTATTAACCCTACTTCATTTTCTTGAGCTACAACTAAATTTGTCAGAATGAAGAGAAATAAAATTGTTAGGTTACATTTCATATGGTTAAGTTCCTTTTGAATGGTTTATAACGAATTAGCGTTATATTTTAGGTTTCCTCAAATTTATGTAAAATATTGGCCGACGGCAAATTGCTGGGATTAATTTTGAGAGAAATGCGCAAGAGGAAATCGAAAATAAAACCGGGTCGGCGTTTGCCATGGTTCAACTTTTTAATACCTATTTGTTAAAATTAACTGTACCAAAACCTACCCCCTGACAGTCTGCCAAGCCGAAGTAAAATGCAACAGCTTTCTGCTCTTTGGTTGGCGGAGCAGAAAGCTGTTGGATCGATAAAATGTGGTGGTCTATGGCAGGTTGGCATGTTGGTCGGTTGGTGGAACGAAGCCGGTGGAGGCCAATTAAGGGTGTTGGCATCTCCGGATCTCTTTTCCTTCCATAAATATTATACTGTTAATCTGATTTTAGGGCAAAAGGTAACCCCTGAAATCGAAAAATATTTTAAAAAAATGTCTGAAGCAGAATTAACAGAATTAACAGAAATGGGTGTTATAGGCAGGGTGATCAGTAGTTTTCAACAGTAAACAAGGGGTGATGGTAGGGGTGAACGCCACTCGTACCTACGGCACTTCGCCTTCCTTGGCACGTTGCTGCCCCATGGGTTGAAACCCATGGTTACGATATCGGTCGTGCCGATGGCACTGGGAGAAGAGAGAATTCTACACCGTAGTGAGGAGAAAACAGGTTCGCCGTTGCAGATCTTAGTACCAACGGAAAAAATGCAACAGGAATCCCCTGCCGGAGCGGTTTACTTTTGTCCGGTTATACTTGACAAGGGTAATTTGGATCAAAATCTACCATCCATTCGATCCCATATTTGTCACGAAACATGCCAAAATAGGAACCCCAGAAACTATCCTCCATTGGCATTTCAATTTGTCCGCCTGCTGAAAGTCCGTTGAACAGTTTATCGGCCTCTTCTTTGCTTTCCGCACTTATTGAAATCTTGCTCCGGTGCTCATTTTCGTTTGTCTTTCCCAAAATTTCCGGAACATCATTGGCCATCAACATGTTGCATTTACCAATGGGTAAGGCAATGTGCACTATTTTGTTTCCTTCTTTCTCCGGTATGGGGAATTCAGGAGTTGCAAGGTCTTTGAATCGAATAACCCTTGTGAATTCTCCGCCAAAAACTGATTGGTAAAAACTGAAGGCTTCTTCGGCATTTCCGTTGAAGTTGATGTGGGGATTGATCAGTGCCATAAGTCGTAATTTTAAGTTGTTTTATGCCGCTAATTCCAAATATCCGGGCTCAGTGGGTCGTATTGCAAAGACGCTCCACTCGCCTCCATGTAAGGTAAATCCCACCGCACGCCCCTCCTTTTACGGAATCGGAGGAGTGATGGATTCAAAAAATATTTCTGGGCCGGGGCGGTTTGGCAGCACAATCGGTTGAAAGGAGATGCGTGGTGGATTGGTGTGATCGGCCATCGTACCTAAGGTACTTCGCCAATCTTGGTGTGTTGGCCCCTGGGTTGAAACCCAGGGTAACAAAATCTGTTGTGCCGATGGCACTGTTTTCAACAAAGGATGATCTCGCGAAGAGGTACGTTTTAAGCAGTGCCGCAGGTGCGTCCTGTTTGTAGCACCCAAATGGAGCCTGTGGCGGGAGCTCCGGAGGAGCGACCTGTTAACCACGTTTGGTGTGATTAGCAGAAATTGAACACGCGGATCTTTCAACAGATCGCACCTCCGGTGCTCATGGCATGTACGGCGCATTTTGCTACAAACAGGTCACCCCCTCCGGGGGCTCTTGAATGGTGAATCCAAAAATATTCCTTAAGATGCAATGGAGCCGCCCACCGGGCGGCTGTACATGGGATTCGCAGGATAGAGGAGCCGTCCAACGGACGGCTTTACAGGGGGGGGGCGATTGACTTTGGATGGATTAAATCCGGCATTAAAGGGTACCGATTAAAGATCTGTGCCGATGGAAATACGGCATGAAGGGATCTAAAAATCTGCACCGGTGGCTTACTTTCAGTTGCGTTCCCGGTACAACTTTTCGCCGGTTTTGCCGGTCTGGCCTAGTGCCCGTCCCTTGATGAGCCAGGAAATCCCAAAAGCAAAGAGTGACAATGCTTCCAGAACAAGCGTAGACTGGGGAAAGAGATGAAGGGCGTTGCAAAGCGGTACCAAAGCGATGAAAAGGAGGATGGAGTATCCGCAGATGCGGTAGATGTTGTTCTCATTGAGCAAACTCTTTGGAATACCTGCGTCGCGTTTTTGTCCGAGGGTGAAGACAAAAATGGACAAAATGGAGAAGCTTAGGAAGAGTGTTCCTGCAAAGGTGAAATGGAGTCCGCCCAGGAAATTCCAGTCGTAGGGGATCAAGGTGGTGTTCCTTGTCATGGGGAAGATCGGATCTGTGGGTATAAAGGCAACACCAAAGGCCATGATACCTGCGATGTTGGTGAGCAAGTTGTCGTTGCGCCACCATTTTTTGTTGCCAAAACCCTTGTACCTTACCAGGAAGAGTCCGACGGCACAGAGCGTTCCGGTAAAGATCTCCCGAAGGTTGGTGTAATAGAAGTGGCTGATTGAAGGTTGAATGGAGGTCTTGAAAAATGGGATCAGGGAGAAGAGGATGAGTACTATCGGCAAGCTGACGCCCAAATATCCGATCGATCTCCTGATTCGCCTGTAGGTAGATACATCTCCGTTTTCACTCAAGCTTTTGGTTTTCGTTGCATGTTTTGCCATCATTTTATTCATTTTTAGGTGGATGAATATATTTTAAGGTTTTCACCCCGATCACATTGGTTGGACAAAGAACGGTCAGGCAGGCTGAACTTCAGTGCGATTTTCCTGTTAATCTCCAATCGGGTGAAAAGGTTACCCCAAAAAATGGAAAATCTCACGATCAGGATGAAAAGGGTTGGAGGGGGATGAGTTTGCAGGGTGAGAAAAGTGGGTATCCGGCATGTCGTACCTACGGCACTCCCCTACTTTCCTTTGCTGTCAGCCCATGGGTTAAAACCCAGGGTGACAAAACTGGTCGTACCGATGGCACTCGAAGTTCAGGCCCACAATGAGCAAGTGGAGGAGTGTGGCAAATGCCTATTTCCTGTTATAACAGGTATTAGTAGCTGAAGCCGTGATTGAAAATCGCATCACCCGGTTACTTTACTTTGTCGAGCGGCCGGCCGTTGTTGACCGACAATTTGCCATTGACGATCTTGTAGCTGTAGGTGGCGGAGGCTTGTCCTTCGGGCTTCAGGGTGTAGGTGTCGTCGGAGGCGGCAATCTCCCCCTTGTGGGCAAAGGAGACATCCTTGCCGCCAACTTTGCCGGAAGCAGCGTAGGAATAGGTGCTGTTCTTGTTCACCACAAAGGTTGCCATGATCATTTTATCGTTGGTCTGGTAACCTTTCCAGGTGCCTACCAGCGCGGCAGGCACAGTCTTTGCAACCGATTTGGCAGAAGCAGCCACCGGTTTGGCCCCTGCCCCTTCCAGGGCCTTCACGATATCGCCTTTGTTTTGCTGTGCCCTGTTGGCATAACCCAGGGCCGAATCGCCTACCTTGTTGAGCGCATTCACATCGGCCCCACTCTTGAGCAGCAGCACTACAAGCTTGTCATTTCCAGCTTCAGAGGCCAGCATAAGCGCCGTTTCGCCGGCGGTATTGGCCAGATTCACTTTGGCTCCGGCTTTGATCAGCAGTTCGCAATTGTCGACCGCAGCCCTGTAGCCAAAGTTTGTACCAAGTTTGGCTGCGCACATGAGCGCCGTCATGTCCTGCGCATGCAGCGTATTCGGGTCTGCACCCAATTCCAGCAATTTGGCCATGGTTTTCAGCCGCGACTTCTTTTCGAGCGGATCAAACACCATGGCCATCCTGGCCAGGGGTCCCGCCCAGGGCGATGCTTTGGTTACTTCGTTGACATCGGCGCCACTCTTCACCAACAGTTCCAGCATATCCAGATGATATCCAATGGCCGCATAACCTACCGCATTGAAAAAGACAGCATTGTAGCCTTTCAGGTTCGCCTTCTGTTCGATCAGGTACTTTGCGGCATCCAGGCTGTTGCGCATTGCTGCCGTTTGTATGGCCGTAATTCCCTGCGAGGTGGAGAGGTTTATGTTGGCTCCGTATTTGACCAGGAGTTTTAATCCTTCTGCGTTGTTGAAAAGGGCGGCTGTATTCACGGCAGGTTCATCGCCAGCAGTTCCGGCTTTGCCCAGGTGGTTCACATCCACCTTGTAGGTGGTAATAAAATATTCGGCCCATTTGGTGTGTTTTGACTTCATCATGGCCATGTTCAATGGCATCCCGCTTCCCGGGGTGGGGCCATATTTGTTGGCCTTGTATTTCATGAGCAGGTCCAATATGGCAAAGCTGTCGTGGTCGATGGTGGCTGGAATCAGCCCCATATGACTCTCCCCATGTTTGACATCCTCCACATTTGCCCCGCGCTTTAAGATGGCTTCCACCGCTTCGGCATGCTGGTTGCCAACAGCACAGTTTAAAGCAGTAGCATCGTACATACCCATGTAGTTGATGTTTAACTTGGGACCGGCGTTGTTTAGTATCGCCATGGTGACCGCCTTTGACTCCTCTGTTTGACCACCAAAAGTTGCTATAATTAAAGCGGAAAACTTGTTGTTGAATTGGCTGTGGTAATTGATGTCGACCCCCATTTTGATGAGCTTAACCACATTGTCCAGTTTTGAGTTGTAACTGGCAGAGCTTAGCAAGGCAACCAGTGGGGTTGTTTCCCAACCTTTGTCATTGCCAGGTTCTGTCGGGGAGATGCTCTTCACGTTGATTTTTGGCGCATCCAGTAATATTTTTACGATGTCGTTATTCACTTTATGTCCACTACTACTGCTGCATGCTGCAGTCAATAAGGAAACACCTTCGTAAACCTCATTGACATTGGCACCGGCATCTATCAATGCTTTTAATTGATTCACATCACCTTTCTCTACTGCGAGGAAAGTTGCTGGTTGAGTTCCAGCTTTTTGAGCGGATGCTGCGATGGACAAAAGTGATACAAAGAGGATCACAAGGAAATTGTTAAAGTAATTCATAGTCGGTGTCAAGGTTATTTGCCGGTGTTTCTAAAAAGGATAATTACTGGTAATGAGGTGAATCAGGTTTGGTCCATTCTGCTGCGCCTGCACAAAGCATGGGCAACATATTTTCAAACAAAGAACATTTTCGTTCAAAAATACAAAAATATTTCCAGAGATATCCCTGGAAGATGCCGGAAAGTAAGCAAAAGAAGCTCTCCACCACGGGTGCTGATTTGCAATCAGGCGTTGTCGACCAGCTCCCGGTAGGGGCTATCCAGCAGAATTTCAATGGCCCTCGGATAGTCATTTTGGTTGATTTGGATGTCAATGCCTTCGGCGGGATTTAATCCGATATAGGCACTCAGGTAGGAGGAGGCAGGATTGTCGGAGCACAACAATGTATAGATATCAGCTTCTTCCAAAATGCGCTGGATATCTTCTGCGATGACCCGGTCTTCCTTTGAGATTAAAAGTCTGACGTCGTTGTTTTGCATAGAATTTAGATGTTATGGGCCAATTGTGAGGACATTGATTTAATTTTTAATCGCAAACTTCAAATCCAAGTTTTTCAAGATCCTCCAGAAGCATAAATCCGTCGACCCCATTGATCCTGGCACAAATCCAAAAATTGGATGGCGTTTGTGTGCAGTATTGAAACTTCATCCTGTTACTTTTTTTAAAACTAACTGATCTCTTCAAAGCTGACAAATGGGGTTTGGAATAGAGATCGAGTCGCAAGGTGGAAATTAATTCCTCTTCATATTCCAGGGTTTTAAACTGGCTGTTGTCAGCCAGTATTGGCTGCCTTTCCACTTTTTCCGGAGCATAATCCCTGGTATTTTTTAATCCGTTCAAGTCTATTTTATAATAATCGATGATGGTAACATCACAAAATTTCGTTTCATGCTGGACCGCCACATAGGGTAGCAGCCGCTCTTTTTCGTCCGGACAATCCAACTCGTTCCCCGTTGTGTTCAGCTTCAACCTGGAATTCACCCACCTAATCATGGGCTTCGTGCCAGAACAAACCGATATAAATCCCGTGAATGGAACAAATTCCCCGGATTTGTTAAATCCCCAAAACTGCAAGGAGTTTGTGCAATTTCCATAACTGGCATAATTATCAACACTGTAGGCAAGTAAGGTTCCCACCCCACAAAAGTTCATCGTATCGGCAGAAATGGAAATATCTCCTGATCCGTCCAGGGTGATGGTGTCAGTAAACAGGAGTTTGCCCTTGCTGTTGAAGAGGGTAATCAATGAATCTGACCCGGGAATATCTTTCTTGCCTGATACCCGCAGGATCGTTCCATGAACATATTCATGGTTTGAAATAAGATAATCGCCAAACTTGGTCACTGTCGTGGCGAATTTTGTTGTATCGCTTCTACTGAACAAATTCAAATGAAGCAGCGCAATGAATGCCAAACTTAAGAGAATTCTCATATTTTATTCCTGTAAATTGAGGACCAATGGGGCGCCTGGAATGAGTGGCGGGGTTTAGGGGTTTCATTACAGGTTTCCTCAAATTTATGCAAAATATTGGTGAGGGCAATTCGCGGGTAACAATTTTGGGAACATGGGAGAGGAAGGGGATGGAAACAGAACATAGTTGGCATGTGACTTGGTGTAAGAATGCGGTAAGGAAATCGTATAACTTGAAAAGGGGAACTCCTTCGGAGTTCCGGTATATCATCATCGTTGACGTGTTCCTCCGGTTGAAACCGGAGGTTATTGTGGGGTAACTCCTTCGGAGTTGCTTCTGAATAATCCACCATTTCAGCCGGGTGAGGTACTGGTGCGTCTGCTGAATATTTGAACAATGCCAACTCCGAATGAGCTGTCTGTGAATAACC
>CAZVTL010000047.1:0-11281 GCA_964630075.1 uncultured Tangfeifania sp. | reverse complement strand
ATGCCAACTCCGAAGGAGTTGCCTGTGAATAACCCCCGGTTTCAACCGGGGGGAGGCAGGAAGAGCGCCATAACCAGAACCCCAACGGGGTTTCCCGATCATCGTCCGGCAGGAAGGAGGTAACATCAGCCTTCCATCCTCAGCTATGCATCTCCAGGTACTTCAGCACAAACCGGATTTCGGAGTAACTGTAGGCATCGCCGAGCCTGGCTTTCAGATCGCCAAGCTGACGGAAATTGTTCAGCTCCATACACTCCTCGATGGCCTTCAGCTTCTTTGGCTCCACCAGACGGTGGATGTCGATTTGGCCAGTGCCCACAAAGCCCAGGAGGTGGCTTTCGATGGTGGAGACGGCCATCTGCCTGCCCCGCGCAATCTCGGGAATGGTCAGTCCGTTTTTGAAGAACTCGTAACTGAGCTGTCTGGAGTCCATCCCGGCTCTTTCTGCCTCCTTTTCGGCCTCCGCCGGAATCTCCATGCCATGCTTTTCCCGGTAGGCAAGGATCATTTCGAGTATCTCGCGGCCAAACTGCTTCATCCTGACGCCACCCATTCCCTTCACCTCCTTCAGCTCCTTCCCGGTTACCGGCAGGGTTTGCACGATCTCAAGAAGGGTCTTCTGGGCCAGTACGCGTGCGACCTCTACCTGCAGCAGTTCGGCCTTCTCTTCCCTCCAACGCTTGAGTTGGGTATAGAAATCACCGTTCACAGAGAAATCGACTTTGGTGTCGCCCTTCTTCCGGCTACGGGTGGTCTCCTCTGCTTCGATCGCCGCCTTCGACCTGGTTTCCAGGTAGGTTTTGGTATTGAAGCCTTCACTGCAATGGTTGAGGCACACTTTTTTGATCCGGATCTCCTTGGCCAATTTGTCAAAAGCTTCGTTCAGGGTTTTGCGAACCGCCTTGTTGTCACATTCGAAGGTGGCCTCCGACAGGGGTTGTTCCAGCAGCTGTTCCAGCTTGGCCTTGAAGAAGGCGGTGGCCTTCCTGACGCGTTCCTGCAGCTGTTCCTGCTCCTCTGGATTGGTTCCCTGGGCCACCAACTGTCGTACCTGGTTTTCGAACCGCGCTGCCACCTCGATCATGTCGCTCTGCAGGGGTTCGACCATGCCTCGCAACACAAAATTGAGCGAACCCAGCAACTGGGAGCCATGCTCCTCCCACAACCGCTGAAGATATTGGATCTGCCGGAGGGCAGGCCTGAAATCGAACAGTTCTGCCAGCAGCTGCTGCACATACTCTTTCCGTGCCTGCTCCAACTCGGCCGGACCGGGTTGGTTTTGCTCCACCTCCTCGCTGAACTGCCCCACCGTGGAGTCGTTCTTGACGCTGTGGATGGCGATGGGGGTACTGAGGACCAGTCCCTCGAAGGTCTTGCAGCGACTCAGCGCGACATAGACCTGGCCATGGGCAAAGGAGGCCCTCGCATCGATGATGGCCTTTTCGAAGGTGAGTCCCTGGCTCTTGTGGATGGTGATGGCCCAGGCCAGCTTGAGGGGAAACTGGTTAAACGAACCGATCACCTCCTCTTCGATCTCCTGGGTTGCCTCGTTGAGTGCATATTTCGTATTCAGCCAGTCGAGCCGTTCCACTGCGATGGGAAGATCCTCGTCCGGACAACTGACCTCAATCCGGTCCTCCTCCATGTCTGTGATGATGCCGATCTTGCCATTGAAGAATCGCTTGGTGTAGGTTGGATCGTTTTTCACAAACATCACCTGCGCGCCGACCTTCAGTTCGAGTTCGGCATCGGTGGGATAGGAATATTCGGGGAATTCGCCGTTTACCACTGCCGAAAAGTGAGCGGCGGCAGCTTTTAGCTGGTTCAGTTTGAATCCATTGATCTGCTGCGACTGGTAGTTGTGGGTGGTGAGGGTGATGTACCCCTCACTGTCGTCGGGGTTGAACCCCGGCTGGTAACGGCGGTTCAGCTCCTGCAGGGTCGCCGTATCGAGGTGGTTGTCGCGTACCTTGTTGAGCAGGTCGATGAAGTGCTGATCGCTCTGCCGGAAGATGTGGGTCAGTTCGATCCCTTTGAAGGTGGATTGCTTCAACGCCCTGCTGCTGAAGAAGAAGGCGGTGTCGTAATAGTTTTTCAGGATCTCCCATTCGTCGTCTTTCACGATGGGCGCCAACTGCTGGAGGTCGCCGATCATGAGCAGCTGTACCCCGCCAAAAGGGCGGTAGCGGTTGCGAAACCGGCGCAAAACCTCGTCGATGGCATCGACCATGTCGGCCCTCACCATGCTGATCTCGTCGATCACCAGCAGGTCGAGGCTGCGGATGATGTTGATCTTCTCCTTGTTGAATCGTTTTATGCTGGCAGCGGCACTGTTGGCAGAATAACTTTCAGCCATCGGTTTGCCCGGGCTCTGTGGGATCTGCGGGCCGAACGAAAGTTGGAAGAAGGAGTGAATGGTGACCCCGCCCGCATTGATGGCAGCCACACCAGTGGGGGCTACCACCACCATTCGTTTGGGGGATCTTAGTTTCAGATTCCGGAGGAAGGTGGTCTTGCCCGTCCCGGCTTTCCCCGTTAGGAAGAGGTTCTGACCGGTATATTGTATAAAATCGAAGGCCAGGTCGAGTTGGGGATTTGTGAGAATGTGGTTGTCTGTATCGTTCATTGCACTCCTTTGTTACAAAGATACGGGTTTTGGGGGAGAAGAGAGAAGTTTGAAATGTTTAAAAAGTTTGGAATGTTTGAAATGTTAATAGAAATGAACATTGATGGAAGGAGAGTTGAAGCTGGCCGGATAATCATTTTTTTAAGCTGACAATCGAAACGACTTCAAGGGTTTAGTCGTATAACGATCATACATTATAGATTCTTCACAAAACCATTCAACATCACCTTATGAGACAGACCATTTTGGGATCGGGAGGTGCCATTGGTATACCACTGGCAAGGGAGTTAAAAAATTACACCAGTGAAATCCGGCTTGTGAGCAGGAATCCCCAAAAGGTGAATGAAACGGATGAACTTTTCCCTGCTGACCTTAATGACCCAGCCCAGGTGAAGAGGGCCATCGAAGGCAGTAGTATTGTCTATGTCACTGTTGGGTTTGTATACAACTTAAAAGTATGGCAACAATCCTGGCCTCAGTTTATGAAAGCAGTCTTAGAAGCTTGTCAGCAATACGGAGCCAAACTGGTTTTCTTCGACAATGTCTATATGTACGACAAAGCGGCCATCTCCTTCATGACGGAGGATGCTCCCTTGAATCCTCCAAGTAAAAAAGGGCTGGTAAGAACAGCGGTTTTTGAAATGATTACTTCAGCGGTAGCGAATGAAAAACTGACTGCCCTTGTGGCAAGGGCAGCTGATTTCTATGGACCTGACAACAAAAACAGCGCACTGGGAAAAATGGTGGTCAACAACTTCCTGGCAGGAAAAAAGGCTCAATCATTTGGTAAACCAGAAATGGTTCACACCTATACCTATACTCCTGATGCGGCCAAAGCCACGGCTCTCCTTGGAAATACCGAAGATGTCTGGAACCAGGTCTGGCACCTTCCAACCACCAAGGAACTGATTACAGGACAACAATGGATTGAATTGTTTGCCAAAGAGATGGGTATAGAACCAAAGACCCAGCATATTTCAAATTGGATGCTCCGCCTGTTGGGGCTCTTTATTCCTGTAATGCGTGAATTTCCGGAGATGATGTACCAGTATGAGCAGGATTACATTTTCGATAGCACCAAATTCGAAAGAAGATTTGGATGGGGAGCCACTCCACCGGCTGAGGGAGTCAAAATTACATTGGAGCAGACGAAAAGTTTATAACTGTTCTGTAAATCTTCAAAACAGAAGATCAGCTCTAATACGTTGCTATTTTGATGGAACCTGATTCCCTGAAGACAAATAATAAGAGCCCATTTCTTTGTATCTTTGAGATAGAATTTTTCATGTGAGGCTACAAATAATCATTTAATGAAAAGGCCATGAAAACAACCTATCGCTTTAGCCTATGTTTGGCATTGGTATTTTTTCTATCCGAATTCGTTAGTTATGGACAAGAAAAAACGGTGCCAAAAATTTTCCATCTGGAGACCCGGGATGGGAATGGCTATACCGGGGAGGTACTTTCCAGCGACTCGGTTAGCGTCCGCTTTAAGGCTGACAAGCTGGGTGAAATCACGGTACTGCGGACTGAGGTTCTATCCCTCGAACCGTTGGAGGAAAAGCAGTTGAAGGATGGTAAGTACTGGTTTCCAAATCCGCAATCCACCCGCTATTTTTTCTCTCCCAATGGGTATGGATTGAAAAAAGGGGAAGGCTATTACCAGAACATCTGGGTTTTGATGAACAGTGTAGCCATTGGATTGACCGACTATGTTTCGGTTGGTGCGGGAATGATTCCGCTTTTCCTTTTTGCAGGGGCTGTCACTCCTGCCTGGGTAACCGCCAAAGTATCCATTCCGGTGGTCAGGGATAAGTTTAACCTGGGAGCCGGCCTGCTTACCGGAACAGCGGTAGGGGAACCAGAAACCGGGTTTGGTATCTTTTACGGTTTGGCCACTGTTGGATCAAAAGACCGGAATGTCACCCTGGGTGGAGGATATGGTTTTGCCTTTGACTCGGAGACCGGATCTCCGATGTATAACCTCAGTGGAATGCTCCGGGTTGGTCCGCGAGGATACCTGATCACCGAAAACTACCTCTTTGTTTCTGAATTTTCCAGTACCCTGGTGCTTTCGTTTGGAGGGAGAACCATCATCAAGGGAGCCGGTCTGGACTACGGATTGATTGTCCCGGCAGTTTCAGGCGAAGGAATGATTTTGGTGCCATGGCTGGGGATTACCATTCCGATTGGGAGGAAGTGAACTAAAGTGCCTAAAGTGAGCTAAAGTATTTGGGGGGAGGCAGGATGGGCGAACGTCCGGGATTTTAGTCCTTCTGCTTTTGGTGGAAGAATTTAAACACGATGAATTCGCCTGGTCTCAGAATGGCGAGGCCGACCTCTATCCCAATTTTTCCATCTGTGAGGTCTTGTTCCGTCATGGTAGTGCCAAGACCGCACTTGACATAAAAGGCTGAATAGTGGGATAGTCCCGCCAATGCACCCGCCTTCCATTTCAAGGTAAGATAACCCTCGATCATGTCGACAACCTTGTTCCATGTTTGGGAATCATTTGGTTCGTAAACCACCCAATGTGTTGATTTTACAAGCGATTCTTTCACCATGAAGGTAAATCGCACCACCGAAACATACCGCCACTCGGCTTCGTTGCCTGCCAAAGTCCGGGCACCCCAAACCAAGATCCCTCGGTTTGCAAAGGTACGGATCGAATTGATGGACTTGCCATCATCCGGGTCTTTGTACAAAAGGTCCTGCATCTGGTTGTCGATGGATACCGAAGGTTCACTGACCCCTCTCAGAGCCAGGTTTGCAGGTGATTTCCATACGCCGCGGCTCTTATCGGTTGAAACATAGACGGCGGCTACCGTACCTGCGCATGGAATGGTGACAAACCGTTTCAGAAGCTCTCCCCTTACAAATTTGGCCAATAACCTGTTGTTCTGTTTCAGTTTGCCAAGTGGCAGCAGTTCGCCACCAAAATTTACCATGACATTGGATTCATCCGGATTGATGTGGTAATTCATCGTTGTCTTCAGAAAGGGATAATAGACGCTTCCATACCTCAGGCAACGGAAACCAAAAAGGTTCCGGTTGTGCAACAAATCCGGCTCGGCCATGTGACCATGGTAAAGATCGAAAATTGCAAATCGATTGCCCAGGATGTGACATTGCTGGAGGGTGCACTGAACAAGCATGGAATACTCATTTTCAGCCAATTGAACTGCTTCAGGAATGATCAGCAAAGCGATTTCGTCCACCTCAACCAATCGGTTCACACCATCCAGCAATCCAAAATTTGAACTCTCCTTCTCTCTGAACAGGGTGAAGGTGGGAGTAGGTTGGTAGGTGCCTACTGAGAGGATACAGCAAGGGGTACCTTCGTTGTCGAAATAGTTCTTGACGGCATAATAGAGCAGATAGATCAGGGCCGGCATCTTGCAGTTTGTCAATACGTAGTGGTCCTGCTCATCGGTGGATACCACCACTTCAAGCTCGGCATCGTGGGGCTTTCCAAAATAGAGTTCGTACTCTTTGAATGAATTAATTTTGGTCGGAACAAGGGTCAGGTCACCCGGTGTTTTTCTCTCTGCCTTGTCCGTATAGCCCACAAATGCAGGGATCGCAGTATCGACCTCTTCCACCATGGGAGGAAAAATCGATCTGAGAGGTCCATCTCGCCCAGAATTCAGGTAGGTTGACATGACTGAAGTATTTAACCATTCAGAAAAATAGTATACCAGTAGTTAGCTGATTCCCTGAATTATTACTTCCCTGTTATATCTACTTTATCTCATTTCGGGCAAAAAGGTAACCCTCCAAAATGAAAAAATTTGCATTAGGTGGAAAAATTGTAGGAAGAAGTGCATAAAATGCGCTAAAGTGCCTAGAATGCCTAAAGTACTTCGCCACATTCAAGATTTGTGTGAAGTCCACTATTCCGGGCAATTTAGGCACTAATTCTAGAGAAAATCCTCGCGTACCGGATTAAAGGTATCGATTAGTACCCCAGCTTCGAGGCAGAGGACCCCATGAGAGATGCCTGGTGGAATGTAGGTTGCATCTCCTGCCTTGACTATTTGCTTCGCTGTCCCGATGGTAAACTCAAATGCCCCCATGGCGCAATAGGTTGTTTGGGTGTGGGGATGCTGGTGAACATATCCAATGGCATCTTTTTCAAAAATGACTTTTACCATCATCATGTTTTCGTTGTAGCCAAGAATTTGACGTGAGACGCCGCCACCCAGCTCTTCCACCGGGATTTCATTTTGATAGAGGTATAATTTACTTTCCATTGGAACTTTTTTACCTTTCAAAGATACGAAATGGCACTCGACCTTTGTCAAGAATAGTGCTAAATATCCTTTGGCGGATGTTAGGAAACTTCAAAAAAAATGCTTCTTTTTGTTGTAGTGAGTCAATCAATTTGTGAACCAACAAGTAACCCAAACTTTTTTCAATTATGGATTTCAAAAAATTTATCGTTATTCCGACATTCATCGGATTTCTGGCAGCTACCTTTGTTGCATTGGATCAGTTTATTAGCCCATTTTTACCCATCGAAGCCAACAAGGGATTTGGCTGGGTGACCTTCCAGGCATGGGCCATGTACTTTATGGCCGGGGGTACCCTGAAGGGTGGCGCACGTACATTCCTGGGCTATGCGATGGGCATTGCCGCCGCCATCCTGATCTTCAAACTGGCAGGATTGCTGAGTGCTGCAGGGTTTTGGATGGTTCCGCTGGCAGTTTTCATCGTCGTAATACCGATGTGTTCGATGGAGCGGGCCCATGCACTCCTTGATTTTGTCCCAGCATTGTTCATCTCATCGGCAGTTTTCTTCGCCTTTATGAATTACATTCCCAATGCAACGATGGGCACCTCCACTTTTATCATTCTCCTCTATTGTGCCATTGGAATGGTTTACGGGTTCGTAACCGTATGGCTTAGGGGTTTGTATGAGAAGGCGGTGATGAAGAAAGCGTAGCAGAAAGAAACGGGGAAACAGTGAAACGGAGAGACGGGGAAACGGGAATTTATTGAAAAAAAGGAATAGCAAGAAATGAGTTTTTGCACTTCCCGATTCCCGCCAATATTTAATGCCATATCGGTTCGATTCCCTGTTTCTCTGTTTCCCTGTTTCTATTTATTCCTAATCTCTTGTACAATGGCGATCGCCTCCTTCACTTTTTGCTCAATAAAACCATAATCACCTGAAGCAATTACCCCTGCGGGTGTAAGTTGTGACCCCAGGCCCACGCAGGCAACTCCTGCATTGAACCAGGCTTCGAGGTTTTCACGATCCGGGGTAACTCCGCCCGATGGCATGATGCTGGTCCAGGGACAGGGTGCCAGAATGGCTTTGACGAATGAGGGACCGCCTACCTCCTTACCAGGAAAGATCTTCACAATTTCACATCCCAGCTCTTCGGCCAGGTTGATCTCCGAAAGGGTACCGCAGCCCGGCATCCATGCTATTTTGCGCCGGTTGCAGACTTTGGCCATCTCCGGATTGAGGCTGGGAGAGACGATGAAGTTGGCGCCCAGCTGGATGTAAAGAGCAGCGGTTGCCGAATCGACCACGGAGCCTACCCCCATGATCATCTCCGGACACTCCGTGGCGCACCATTTGTTCACCTCTGCGAATACTTCATGGGCGAAATCGCCCCGGTTGGTGAACTCAAAAACCCTTGCACCCCCGGCATAACATGCCCTGACAACACCCTTTACGATGGTTGCGTCCTTGTGGTAATACAATGGAACAATGCCTGTCCCGGTGAGGGTTTGCAGGACTTTTAATCTTTTGAATCGGGCCATGGTTATAATTTGATTATTTGACAATGTAACAATTCGACAATTTGAGAAGGTGATATGTTCAGAATTTTGTTTCAATGAACTATTGCTTATATGCAACAAATGCCAATTGTCAAATTGTCACATTACCAAATTGTCGAATTCGCTTTACCGGGAAACGCGACCGGAGGAGTCTCCACCCATCAATTTTTCCACTTCGGAGACAGATACCCGGTTGTAGTCGCCGTAGATGGTATGTTTGAGACAGGAGGCAGCTACCGCGAAGTCCAGTGCCGACTGAAGGTCATCCCGGTAGGTAAGCAATCCATAGATCAATCCGCCCATGAAGGAGTCGCCCCCTCCTACCCTGTCGACGATGTGGGTGATTTCATAGTTGGCAGCCTTGTAGAGGGTTTTTCCGTCATACAAAACACCGCTCCAGGAGTTGTGGCTGGCACTTACCGATCCGCGCAGGGTGGTAATCACCTTTTTGCATCGAGGAAATAGTGCCATGACCTTCTGTGAAACTGAAAGGTAGGCATCCGCTTCGACATGACCGGCTGTTACATCTACGCCATCCGGGTGGATGTTCAATGCCATGGCTGCATCCTCCTCGTTGCCCAATATGACATCGCAACCCTCTACCAGCAAAGGCATCACTTCTTCCGCCTTCTTGCCATATTTCCAGAGGTTTTTGCGGTAGTTCAGGTCGGTAGACACGGTGATGCCCCGTTCGTTGGCGGCTTTGATGGCTTCCAGGCAGACATCGGCGGCTCCCTGTGAAATGGCGGGGGTGATGCCTGTCCAATGAAACCAGGTAGCTCCTTCAAAAACCTTGTCCCAGTTGATCATGCCTGATTTGATCCCAGCGATGGAGGAACCAGCGCGGTCGTATATCACCTTGCTGGCACGGCTGACTGCGCCGGCTTCCAGGAAGTAGATTCCCATGCGTTCGCCACCCCTGACGATGTCATTGGTAGCCACTCCAAATCCCCGCAGTTCCCTGATGCAGGCGTCGGCGATTTCGTTGTTGGGCAAACGGGTGATAAAACTGGTGGCGATGCCATAATTGGCCAGTGAGACGGCAACATTGGCCTCTCCCCCGCCGAAGGTAGCACTCAGGTTTCCGGATTGTCCGAAACGCTCGAACCCGGGTGTTGCCAAACGCAACATCACTTCACCAAATGTGATGACTTTTTCCATTTTTAATACACTTTTTGTCTCGCAAAGACGCAAAGGCGCAAAGGTAAAGCTAACCCGACGCATGACAGAGATTCAATCTAAACCTCATCAAAAAATGAGTGTACCATCTTTGCGCCTTTGCGCCTTTGCGTCTTTGCGAGATCTATTAACTATTCTTATTCCGGCAAATCGTTTTCGCCTTTTACATAACCAAAATTAGCCAAAATTCCGCCATCCACATAGAGGATATGTCCGTTCACGAAGTCGCTGGCTTTGGAGGCGAGGAAGAGCGCGGCATTGCCTACATCTTCGGGTTCGCCCCAGCGTCCGGCGGGTGTGCGGGTCATCACGAGGTCGTTGAAAGGATGGCCGTTCAGACGGATGTCGGCTGTCTGGGAGGTGGCAATGTAACCCGGACCGATTCCATTGATCTGGACATTGTATTTGGCCCACTCGCAGCACATGTTGGCGGTAAGCAGCTTGAGTCCGCCTTTGGCTGAAGCATAGGCCGATACAGAATTTCTTCCGTAGACGCTCATCATGGAGCACATGTTGATGATCTTTCCATAGCGACGGGCAATCATTCCGGGAGCCACCCGTTTGGCAATAATCAATGGAGCGACCAGGTCAATGTCAATGACTTGTTTGAAGTCGCTGATCGCCATGTTGAGAATTGGGATCCGTTTGATGATCCCGGCATTGTTGACCAGGATATCGACCGGACCCACTGCTTTTTCAATGGCTGAGATGCCCTTGTCGACGGCTTCTTCGTCCGTTACATCGAAATTCAGGGTGAAGACATCCAGGCCATCTGCTGCATAGACTGCCTTGCATGCTTCCAGTTTTTCGTCGGAAAGGTCGTTTACACAGATTTTGGCACCGGCTTTCCCAAGTGTCTTGGCGATGGCCATGCCTATTCCGTGTGTGCCACCGGTGATGAGGGCAACTTTCCCGGTTAAGTCAAAAAGTTCATTCATTTTATTCTATTTTAGGTCTGATATTAAATTTAATGTTCTTCCGTAACTAGAGACAAAGTTGACAATTTTCGATTTTCGATTTTCGATTTTGGATTACGCTTAAAGCTTGGTTTGAGTTCAAATAAATTGGAAATTAATTAGTTCAACATCCAGATGACTTGCAATGCAATCGAAAATCCAAAATCTAAATTCCAAAATCTATTTGAGTTGGTTTGGTTGTACCACATCCATATCCGCATAATCGAGGTTTTCTCCGGCCATGCCCCAGATGAAGATGTAGTTGGCGGTTCCAGCGGCAGAATGGATCGACCAGTTGGGCGAAATGACTGCCTGTTCGTTGACCATCCAGATGTGTCTGGTCTCCTGGGGTTGACCCATGAAATGACAGACTGCCTGACCTTCGGGCACATTGAAGTAGAAGTAAACCTCCATTCTCCTGCTATGCGTATGTGCCGGCATAGTATTCCAAACACTGCCTGGCTGAAGTTCGGTAATCCCCATTTGAAGTTGACAGGTTTCGCAAGTTGCAGCAACTATAAATTGTCTGATATAGCGTTTGTTTGCATCTTTTTCATTGCCAAGCTCCATAATATTCACATCGGTTTGTTTTATCAACTTATTGGTAAATGTTTTATGTGCTGGTGCTGAATTCAGATAAAGTATTGCCGGTTGGTTTTTATCCATACTAACCAATTCAACTTCTTTAGCTCCTTTGGCAATATAGATTGCCTCTTTATTCCCCAGA
>CAZVTL010000046.1:13405-20110 GCA_964630075.1 uncultured Tangfeifania sp. | reverse complement strand
CGGTTATACATCCTGAACCTTCCACTGCATTGCAATTGGCCCAGGCCTGCATAGATGAGTTTGATGACATTTGGGTGGATAAATATTATGCCATGATGCTTCTAAAATTAGGCATTGAAAAAAAAGCACCAGAGCTGTACTCGTTGGTGGATGAACTACTGGCCTTGATGCTTAAGCTGAAACTGGATTATACCAATACTTTCCTGGCGCTAACCCAGGATCAAGGTACCGGAGAGGGGATCATGGCCGGTCCTGAATTTAAACCCTGGCTGGATAAATGGAAAAACATCCTCCACCATTCCAATGGAGTTGAACAAGCAAAAAACAGGATGAAAGAAAATAATCCTGTATTTGTACCAAGGAATCATTTGGTGGAAGAGGCACTGGAGACAGCAGTCAATGGAAATCTTAGCTTATTCAACCAATTGCTGGTTGTGTTGGGTAAACCCTATCATTACCAGGAAAATTGGAACCATTTTACGATTCCGCCACCTCCGGTTTTTGAAAATGAGTATGCCACCTATTGTGGCACTTAAATCATTATACTATTTAGGGTCTGCTGTTAAACTCAAGAAGGTTCGAATAGACCTCAGGGAGGTCATCTATTTATAGAAAATCACTATTAGAAATATGTTCGATCCCGGCTGGGGTCGCATATCTGCAAGGTTGATTCGTTTTCTACAAACATTTTATTCCTCCGGAATAATTTTTAGAACAGACGCCTACCCCTCCATACTACTCCACAGTAACAGATTTGGCCAGATTCCTGGGTTGGTCCACATCGCATCCCCGCAGTACGGCAATGTAATAGGAGAAAAGTTGCAGCGGGATAATTGCCAGCAACGGCGTTACTGCAGGATGCGACTCCGGAATTTCGAAAACATCGTTGACCATCTCCTTCAGCACCGTGTCCCCTTCGGTTACCACTGCGATAATGTTCCCTTTCCGGGCCTTCACCTCCTGGATATTGCTGACGATTTTCTCGTAATAATGGTCTTTGGGGCATACCACCACTACCGGAAGGTTGTCATCCACCAGCGCGATGGGACCATGCTTCATCTCTCCTGCTGCATATCCTTCGGCATGCAGGTAGGAGATCTCCTTGAGTTTGAGTGCCCCCTCAAGGGCAACGGGAAAGAGTGCCCCTCTTCCAAGGTAAAGAGCGTTGGTGGCATCCTTGTATTTGGCGGCAATCTCTTTAATTTTCAGGTGGCTGGCCAGGATGGTGGTGATTTTTTCGGGGATCAGGGCCAGCTCCTGTATCATTTCGGAATAGAAGGCAGCAGTAATCTCGCCCCTTGCAAAGGCCAGCTTGAGGGCAAAGAGGGTCAGTACGGTGACCTGGGCGGTAAAAGCCTTGGTGGAAGCAACACCAATCTCAATTCCGGCATGGGTATAGACCCCGGCATCCGTCTCCCTGGCAATGGAAGAACCCACCACATTGCAGACCCCCAGGATGGTGGCGCCCCGCTCCTTGGCCATGCGCAGTGCCACAAGGGTATCGGAGGTTTCGCCACTTTGGCTAATGGCAATCACCACATCTCCGGCCGACAGGATTGGATTCCGGTACCTGAATTCAGAGGCATATTCCACCTCCACCGGAATGCGTGCATAGGTTTCAATTAAGTATTCTCCAACAAGGGCTGCATGCCAGGAGGTGCCGCAACCAATAAGGATAATTCTTTTGGCCTGAACGATCAGCGGGAAAACATCCAGCAGACCTCCCAGTACGATGGCATCCCTTCCCTGGGACAGCCTTCCCCGGAAGGTATCTTCGATGGTTTTGGGCTGCTCGAAGATCTCCTTGAGCATAAAGTGGGCAAAATCCCCCTTCTCAATCTCCCCGATGGCCATATCTACCCTGGAAATTTTAAAAACGGCTGGTTTGTCTTCCAGGGTTTTGATGGTGAGGCTGCTTTTGGTAATTATTGCCAGGTCATTGTCATTCAAATAAATGACATTCTTGGTATAACCAATGACAGGTGTAGCATCCGAAGCGACAAAATCCTCCCCCTCCCCGATGCCAACCACCAGCGAACTGCCCCTGCGGGCTACCACCCACTGGTCGCTTTCGGCGGTACAGATCACCGCAATGCCAAATGCACCTACCACTTTGGAAAGGGCCAGTCGTATGGCTGTCTCGGCCTGGATTTCTCCGGCCCTGTAGAAAAACTCGATCAGGTTGACCAATACTTCCGTGTCTGTATCTGACTGGAATTCAAAACCATTCCTGACCAGGTCCTTTTTCAGCTCGGCATAATTTTCGATGATCCCATTGTGGACCAGTGCGAAATGACCCTTCATCGAAAGGTGCGGATGGGCATTCCTGTCGTTTGGTTCGCCATGGGTTGCCCAGCGGGTATGCGCAATTCCAACCGTCCCCTCCAGGTTGTTGTCCCCTACATGCGATTCCAGGTCGGCAACCCTGCCTTTGCATTTGTGGAGTTCCAATGTTTTGCTGGCCATGGCAAGTCCTGCCGAATCATATCCCCTGTATTCCAGTCGCTTAAGTCCTTGTATCAAAAATGGGTAGGCCCTTTTACTGCCAACGTATCCAACGATTCCACACATGCTGCTTAGTTTTTAATGGTTTGGAAAAGTTGTATCTTCTCCATTTTCGCAATCACCTCATTGCCCAGGGCCTCTTTCTTTGCCATGTGTTCCCTGATCGAATTTACCTCCGCATGGGTTTCAAACTCCCCCCTTACCTCGTCAAAATCGAGTTGGCGCACGATTTTGTCGCCGTCGATACCAAATCCCGTTTGTTTGATCAGGGAGAACTCCTTTTTGGCATCGTTGTAGAGCAGCTGGTCGATTTCGAGCACCGCCTTCATCCATCTTTTGGTCACTTCGATCACATCTGCCGGGGTAAACTCCGCAACAGGGACGAAGTAAAAGTACTGCATCACATCCACGGCCCAGGACCATTCGTAGGTATAATAATTTTTGTGGATGGCACGGATGGCTGCATTCACCTCTTCGAGGGAATGAATCCGCTTGTTCTCGATAGAATCCAGCAGCTGGTCCACTGCATCGGAGGGACAGATCATGCCGGAGAGATCGAGCCAGCGGGAGTTGCTTCCCAGGGGGGTATCCTTTTTCAATGCTTCCCGGATCTCTTCAGGCGTATCACTTTTCAAGCATTGAATTCTGGATATCAATGAATTACCAAGAAATTTCCAGATGGCTTTTTCATACAGTTCAATGCCCCTCAGCAGGGCACTGTTCTTGATGATCATCCCCTTGTAGGTATAATGGGGGGCAGTTTCACCGGAGGCATGGAGCAATCCGAGTAAAATGGCCCTGCCATTGATCATCTTTTGAATGGTATAGGGACTCAATAGGTTAAAATTGATTGAATCCAGCAAATTGGTATCCTTGCGTCTGTCGCGTTTGGGCCATTTCTGGGAATCACGGATGGTACCGATGCTCTGGAGATTGACTCCCGGGATCAGTTTACTTTCGTTGTTTTCTTCGATCAGGTAGGAGAAGGGAAAGTCTGTGGTATCAGAGTGCCGGTAGTGCCGGCCGAGCACCAATGAAAAGGCGCCAATCCTGGAAGGCCATAGAATATAGGAATCGCTGGTAGTTTTGGCTCCCCTTTCGACAACGCCCTGGTGAATCGGGCCCAATTTGTAAAGATGATTGCTTTGGTTGGAGCCACTTCCCGCGTTCATAAAGGAGAAGAGTCCGGCAATCAGCAGGGAAGATTTGTGGTGAGATACGGTATATGGACCGGCAAAGATGGAGCAGGCCTCGCCATGCAATCCCTGGCAATTGGAAAAAAAGACCGATTCAACCGCCGAATAGTGCTTGTCCAGAATACAACCCTGACCGATGAAGCAATTCGAAACCAGTGTTGAATCAGTAATTCTTGTACCGGAGCAGACAATAAAATTCTCGAGGATGGCCCCCTGTCCGATGGTGACCGGATCTGCCGCAGTACTGTTGATACTCCCGTTGTCGAGCTTAGAAACACCCTCCAGAATGGCATAGGGGCCAATTTTTACATTGCGCAGTGTTCCGCAGTTGATCAGCTGGACACCATTGCTTACACTTCCGGAGGAGGCCGAGATGAAACCAACATAATCGGCAATCAGCCGTTCTATTTCATTCACGGCATTCATACGGTGACGGTAGAGCGCCAGGATATAGGCCACATGTGCAGAAAGGTGGTCGTAGATGGGGATCTCGCGTCCTCCCGATTCGTTGATGACCTTCACCCTTATGCCATTCCCAAAAGTGGTAGTCCCCTCGACGGCCAATTGGTTCAGGTTGTGTATGATCACATTCTTCCCGATCCTGTAGTTGGCAATGTAGCTTTTAACACTACTAATCAGCGCATTGTCTTCAATTATACAGTTGTGGATATGTGCATGGACGATACCAGTCTTCATTCTCACTCCTCCATAGAGGGTGATCTCCTCGTCAAAACGACCCAGTTTGTTGGTACCTGAGAATTTGGTAAACCGGACATTGTCGGGAAGAAAATTGGGTACGACTTCGATCAGGTTCCAGTCCTCACAACTGCATCCCTGGACGATCAATGTTCCAATCTCTTCGTTGGTGAGCTTGCGGTAGGTTGTTATTTCCATTGTATCAGGTTAAGATTCCGGGCACAAAGAAAGCGTAATTGGAACCAAACCCGAAATAAGAAGACTAACTATAACCTAACAATAAATATAATAACCTAACATATATTTATAATATATTGAATTTCATAATAATACAACCAATCATAAAATAGTCTAAATCCATCAAAACAGGTGATCACACTACCTGAAGGAAGGAGTTCAGGTTTTGTGAATGGGTTAATCCAAGCTTTTTTCGCAGTCTGATCCGACCTATCTCTGCACTTTGGGGGGTAATGTTCAGCAGACCGGCCAGCTCCTTGGTAGACAGTCCCAGGTAGATATAGGCGCACATCCGCTGATCTTTGGCTGTCAGGGCGGGGTACCTGTCTTTCAATTTGGAGAAAAAGCCCCTGTGCACCTTCTCAAAATGAATTTTAAAATCCTCCCAGTTAAACAGTTGCAATCGCTGGTGTGTTTCTATTTTTTCAAGCATACCAGAGACTTTCTGCTGAATCGGACCCGGGAGTGTGGCCTTTATCACGGTGAGATTTTTCCGAATATAGGAGACAATTTCATTCTTTTGGGCAATCCGGATCAGGGAGGTAACCAGCTCCCGCTCCTTTCCGGCCAATTCATCCCGGTATCGTTCCTTGGTTTTGGTCTCCCAGAGATGGTGTTCCGACATTTCGCGAATGTGTCCAAGTGCCGTCTTGAGCCTGGTAATATCCCGTATGGCGCACCTTTGACCCAGGTATCTCCCGCGGCCATCAAAGACAGCCTTGCTATTCATTTCGCACCACCGCATCTGTTTTGTCTTGGTCAACAGCCTGAATTCAACGGATTGGCCGATCTGCATGAAACTGATGGCCTCATGGATACTTCGTCTGACCAATTGCTCATCTTCCTGTAGGATCAGTTCATAGAACAAGGCGGGGTTCTTGAAAAAATCATTGGGTGTGAATCCTGTGATATCGTGGCAGGAGGGTGAAATCCAGACAAAAACAGACTTTGGATCGATCCACAATTCCCAATCCTGGGCAAATTCAGCGATCATCTGGTATTTTTCCTTTTCCGCAGCAACCGTTTTCAGTTCCGCCTCCAAAAAATGGTGCTGTTCCCGTAACCTGGAAAGTTCATTTTCCAATGCTTTGATCCGATCTGTTCCCTCCAATGAATTTTGCAGGCTCATGTGATTGTTTTCAATGGTCATTACCTTACATCAAAAATATAAAAAACATTGGAATAATGTGTTAGGTGAAAAATAGCCCTATCATATTTCTGGCATAACGTCAAAAAAAAGGAGTACCGAAGCACTCCCATTCCAGTTTAAGACCTTCAAGGTTTTAAAAACCTTGAAGGTCTGTGTTGTTTATACATTTTTCGGAACGATAAATGGGGCCCTGTAGTCGCGGCTCAGGTATTTATCTGCTTCCGGATCGTTGACGAATTTTTCCTTTTTAGGATCGAAGGTCAGGACCCTGCCAGTACGATAAGCGATGTTACCCAGGTGGGCAAGAGCAGACGAAAGATGTGCACTCTCCACTTGTCCATTGGCCATCTTTGGATCGCGTGCCCTGACTGCCTCAATAAAGTTCTTGTAGTGGTCGCCACCCTCTTTCCTATTTTTACCGGGCTCTTTCTTGTCGCCAAGATAGGTTTCATAGGTATCGTAACCCTTGATCACCATGTATCCCTTGTCTCCGTAAAAGATATTTCCGACAGAAGAGCCATCCTCTGCGTTGGTATACCATGGACGAACTTCGAACTGGATGATTTTCTTTTCGTCGGGATAGTGGTAGACGGATGACAACAATTCAGGTGTCTCCTTGCAATCGTCGAAGAGGAACTTTCCGCCCATGGCGGTAATTTTACTGGGTAACCCAACATTGAGGCCCCACATGCAGAGGTCTGTCTCGTGAATTCCCTGGTTGCCGACATCGCCATTGCCGTAATCCCAATGCCAGTGCCAGTTGTAGTGTACAATATTCCGTGTAAACGGGCGTTTTGGGGCGGGACCCGTCCAGAGGTCGTAATCCAATCCTGCCGGTACCGGTTCGGTGGGTTTGTTGCCGATGTCGCCTCTTTTTCTGAAGACCAATCCCCTGGCCATGTAAACATTGCCGATGTATCC
>CAZVTL010000046.1:0-13382 GCA_964630075.1 uncultured Tangfeifania sp. | reverse complement strand
ATTGCCTCCTGGATCGCCACAGAACTGCGAAGTTGTACGCCATGCTGTATCACCCGGTTGTATTTGTGGGCAGCCTCTACCATCTTCCGGCCTTCCCAGATGTTGTGAGAACCTGGTTTCTCCACATAGACATCTTTCCCAGCCTGGCAGGCCCAGATTGTCGCCAATGTATGCCAATGGTTGGGCGTAGCTACTGTAACAACATGCAGATCCTTGTCCTCAAAGGCTTTCCGCATATCTTGCACCACCTTTACCTTTTTGCCATATTTTTTCTCAAATTCCAAAGCCTTTGCGTTGGCCACATTGAGATCGGGATCGACAAATGTGGTCACTTCCACATTTGGCTGTTTCATCAGCCCTTCGATGTGGTTTTCACCCCGGCCATTGACTCCCATCACTGCCGCATTGACCCTGTCGTTTGCACCAAAAGCATGGGCCGGAATGATGTTGGGAATTGTTAACAGTGCTGTTGCTGCAGCGGATTTCTTGATAAATCCCCTGCGAGAATCCTGATTCTTTTCTTCCATGGTAGTCTATTTATTTTTGTTGGTATGGATAATCCTCTATAGAAAGCGGCACCTACAAATCTATCGAAAATTCTGAGAATATTTCGTTCAAATAAAAAATTACACAGAGCAATAAGGAGAAGCCACAGCGCGACACAGAGAAATCAAAAAATAATTCCTTCTCTGTGCAACTCTGTGGCTTCTCTGTGAAATTCAGTGTAATATATTATTCTTTCATACTTTCCGAGAATTCCATCAGAAACGCTTTGATAAACCCATCGATATCCCCATCCATGACTGCCTGGACATTGGAAGTTTCGTAGTCGGTTCGGTTGTCTTTCACCAATTTGTATGGTTGCATCACATAGGAACGGATCTGGGAGCCCCATTCGATCTTCATTTTGGTGGCTTCGAGCTTGGTTTGGGCCTCCATGCGTTTTTGCAGCTCCAGTGCATAAAGTTGTGATTTCAGCAATCGGATGGCATTCTCCTTGTTCTGCAGTTGTGAACGCGACTCCGTATTTTCGATGATGATACCGGAGGGTGCATGCTTGAGCCTAACACCGGTCTCCACCTTGTTGACATTCTGTCCGCCGGCACCTCCAGACCTAAAGGTATCCCAGGAAATATCACCCGGATTGACCTCAATCTCAATGGTATCATCGACCAATGGGGATACAAAAACAGAGGTAAATGAGGTTTGACGCTTGCCTTGTGCATTGAATGGAGAGATGCGCACCAGATGGTGCACCCCGTTTTCGCTCTTCAGGTAACCATAGGCAAATTCACCTTCAATCTCAATGGTGACACTTTTGACCCCTACATCCTCGCCAGGTACAAAACTTGCCTCCCTGACCGTATATTTGTGTTTTTCAGCCCAGCGCAAGTACATCCGCATCAGCATATCGGCCCAGTCATTCGACTCGGTACCGCCGGCACCGGCATTGATCTTCAGTACTGCCCCCAAACGATCCTCTTCCCGCCGGAGCATGTTCCGGGTTTCCAAATCTTCTACCGCAGTACGTGCTTCGGAAAAATGGGCCTCCACCTCTGTTTCAGTAGCCTCACCTGCTTCACTGAACTCAAAAATCACCTGCAACTCTTCGACCAGGTTGTTGACAGTACTGAAACTGTCTGTCCATTGTTTGATTGACCTGACCAGCCGCATATGGGCTTCTGCCTCTTTGGGGTTACTCCAGAAATCCGGATCCTGGGTTTTTAACTCCTCTTCTTCTACTCGGATAAGTTTTCCATCGATGTCAAAGATACCTCCTCAGCGCATCCCGGCGCTCAACAAGCTCTTTGAGTTGCTCCTTCAAAATCATTGCTGTTGCGGTTAAAATTTTACTACCGACAAAGATAAGGAATAATAATGTGGAAATTGGAAAATGTGAAAATGTGAAAATGAGCTTCAGGTTTTGCTCATGGAAACTATTCTTTTGAGGAGATAATTATTTTTGATAGAATTCTCATAAGTTCTTGGTTATCTATCAATAACCTTGCGTCTATTGGATAATTTGGGGAGTATTTGCAAATCAAAAGCCAATATTCAGTCTCTTCCGCTTCTTTAAAAGCAATTTTGAGTTTGTGTATAAAATCGGCTTTGCTTTCCGCTCCTTGTGCCTCCCGTACTGATGCCCCTATAGAAGTACCCGATTTTAACAATTGGTTGCTTATAACATATTTTCTGTGCTCTTCAAGTAATTCACAAGCGGAAACAATCTTAAGTGCGAAACTGAAGGACTTGTCAACTATAACATTATTTCTATTTCCACCTATCATATCTACAAGTTACCACTATTTCTCCACTTTAACGATTTTACCCTCCCTCAATTTTCACATTTCCACATTTTCCAATTTTCACATTATATTAATAACCCGCAATGCTTCATCCGTTTCAAACCCTCTGCTTTGGACGAATGCAAGCAGTTTGCTGCGTCTTGTGAAGGCATCTTTGTCTTTGATGGTTTTCGCTTTCGCTGAAAGCAGGTCGAGCAGCACCTGCATGTATTGATCCTCCGGAATAACTGCCATTGCCTCTTGAATCTCCCTCTCTCCCAGGTGTTTCTGTCTCAGCAAGTAGGCAATCTTAACTTTACCCCATTTGTTGAACCTGAACTTGTCGTTGACAAAACTCCGCGCATAACGCAGATGATCGATGTACTTCTCCGCAATCAGAAAGGCAACAATTTTGGCTGTTTCATCGCTCTCCAGTTGCCATTCGCGGCACTTCAGTTCCACATCAAAAGCGCATTTCTCTGACCTGCTGCAAATTTCCGAGGCCTTTGAAAGTGCCTCCCTGTAATTAAGTTGATGTCGGGATGGTTCCATTGTAAACGTTTTTTCGGGTTCCTGGATCTCAGAGACGACCTCATTGTAACAAAATTACCATTTTTCTCCCTGAATAATTTGAAAACAGTTAAGTTTGTTGAACACCTGTGGTGTTTCAACTCCAACGATAAAATTCCAATACCATGCCCTCTGCCCCATGCTCCCTGCCCTATGCCCTCTTCCCTTTGACCGGCATCCTGCTGGCAGGCGGCAAAAGCAGCCGCATGGGGCAGGAGAAGGGATTGGTGGAGTTCAGGGGCAAACCGCTGATTCAATATGGGATAGACCTTCTTTCCAGATTTACAGACACCATCTTCATTGGTTCTTCCAATCCAGCTTACCTCCCTTTTGGACTGGAAATGGTACCGGATGAAATAAAGGGAAAGGGTCCGGTAGCTGGCCTTGCCACACTCCTGAAGCGGTCGCGTACTGCATGGAACCTGGTGCTCGCTTGTGATCTTCCATTCCTGCAACCGGAACTGATAGAAGTACTGCTAAAGGCAGCCGGGACCAACCAAGCCGTAATACCTGTTTCCCAGGGTATGGCTGAACCATTGGCCGGACTCTACCACAGCGATTTGGCTGAATATTTTCAGTTTGAAATCGCAAAAGGTAATCTGGCTCTGCACAAGATTCTTCAATCCTGCCAGGTACATTATCTGGAAACAGATGAATTGTTGCTTCAATACCCAAATCTTTTCACGAACTTTAATTCATTGAAAGAGATGGATCAATATCTTTGAATACACTGAAAAAATGCATGGCAGTTGCATGGAATTTGTTTGGTCCATTGAAAGAACCTGGCAATTTGATGCCTTTGAGATAATGGAAGTGTAACCAGGACTCAATTCCGCTGCACCATGCGGCTAGTCAACAGACCAATTCAGCATTTTTGGCTCAATTGTAACAGGCCAAAGAGAATATTAAAAGCACTTAACATCCCATATTGTATCCGACATTGGCCATGAAAACCTATATTTCCATCCTTAGAGGCATCAACGTTGGGGGCAACCGACCCTTAAAAATGGCAGATCTGAAAGAGATGTACAGCAGTTTGGGCTTCTTGAATTGCCAGACCTACATCCAAAGTGGAAATGTCATTTTCAGCTATGAAACGACCGCCACGCATGTGCTTGAAGCCACCATCGAAGCGAAAATAACTGAAAAATATAATTGGGAGGTACCAGTCATTGTCATGGAGTTGGATGAACTGCAAAAGGTTGTATCTGCCAACCCCTTTCTCCACGACGCCAACAAGGTGTTGCTCTACCAGCATGTAACTTTCCTATCCGACAAACCCGATGGTACCCTTGTTAAAAAAATAGACAAATCAGACTATCTGCCCACTGAATTTGAACTGATTGACAGATCTGTGTACCTTTATTGCCCCAATGGATACAGTACTTCAAAACTTACAAACAGCTTTATTGAATCAAAGTTGAAAGTGAAGGCTACCACGAGAAACTGGAAGACAACCAGTGAATTACTTCATCTTGCAGAGAATGCAAATCAGTAGAAATGCCTACCCTGCAAGAATTTACAAACCATGTTCGATCATCTGAATAACCAGAAAAACAGAAATATTTATGAGTGAATTTGATACAAACAACGAAGAACTGGTGCGGTTGACCACCGAATGGGAACCAAAATTGATGGCTCTTCCGGCTGAGATCATTGAAACAAGGAGAAACAAGCAGCAGAGAACGATCAAGCAGATCCTCGGGCACATGGTTGATTCTGCCTCCAACAATACCCACCGGATCATCCACCTGCAGTACCAACCCTCACCACTGCAATTTCCGGATTATGCCAACCTGGGCAACAACGACAGGTGGATCGCCATCCAGGACTACCAGTCCGAAAATTGGCACGACCTGGTTAAATTGTGGAGATACGCCAATCTGCATTTGGTGCACGTCATCAAAAACATGGATGGCTCCAAACTGGAGAATGAGTGGACCACCGCATTGGATTGGCGGGTGACGCTTCGGGATATGGCACTGGATTATCTTCCCCATTTCAAATTGCACCTGGATGAAATTGATGAATTAATTGAACAGCATTGAAACAACTATTATCTTTGACATGTCGCGCAAAGAACGCAAGGTTACGCAAAGAATAACCCTTTAAATACAGCGTTTCTTTGCGTTCCTTGCGCGACATAATTTTTATCGGTAAAATCCATGGAAAAACCAAAATCATACTGCGAAGCCGTTGAGCATTACGATCCCTCCAACGTCCACCGCATCTACCACGATGTCAAATATGGTTTCAGGATCGAAGATGACGAGGAGCTCTTCGAATTGCTGATCCTCGAGATATTTCAGGCCGGACTGAGCTGGACCACCATCCTGAACAAAAGGCAGAACTTCCAAAAAGCTTTTGACTGCTTCAACATCACGGTAGTTGCCGCTTACCAGGAAGCCGACAGGCAACGTCTGCTGGCCGACGCAGGTATCATTCGCAACCGGCTGAAGATCGATGCTGCCATTTACAATGCCAACATCCTGTTAAGTCTCAAGAGTGAACATGGATCCTTCACGGGCTGGTTGGATCACCATCATCCCAAAACCAAAGCGGAATGGGTCAAGCTGTTTAAAAAAACCTTCAAATTTACAGGAGGAGAAATTGTGAATGAGTTCCTCATGAGCGCTGGTTATTTGCCCGGAGCCCATATCGAGAGCTGCCCGGTCTACAAGGAGGCGCTGAAAACAAATCCACCCTGGCTAAACGGCTCTTCCCCCGAATCCCACACCTAACTTCGCTGAACTTCGTTTCGTAATTTGTAATTTGTAATTCGTAATTATTTATGACCCTTCCCCTCAAACCCCACCCCCCCATTGTCCCCTTCCCCTCGCAAGCCGACTGGAGGGAGTGGCTTGAGCTGAATTTTACCCTGCAAAGCGGAATATGGATGCAGATCTATAAAAAGGGGTCTGGAATAGCCTCCATTAACTATGCGGAAGCACTGGATGAAGCCCTTTGTTTTGGGTGGATCGACGGGCAAGTGAAACGAGGTGACGAAAAATATTACCTGCAGAAATTCACCCCCCGGCGAAAGCGGAGCATGTGGTCCAAACGAAACATAGAAAACATAGCGAGGTTGGAAAGCAATGGTAAAATGGCCCCTCAGGGATGGAAGGAGGTAGAAGCCGCCCGTTCAGACGGAAGGTGGGAAAGGGCTTACGACTCACCGGGCAATGCGACTGTACCGGAGGATCTTTTGCTGGAACTCGCCAAGGACCCCGCCACATTGGCCCATTTTGAGTCTCTGAACAAGGCGAACAAATTTGCCATTATCTGGCGATTGCAGTCGGCCAGAACTCAAGCAACCAGAAACAAAAGATTTGAAGCAATCCTCGACATGCTGGTAAAGGGAGAAAAGTTTCATCCATAACCAAAAGTCTGGATTTTAAAATCTGGAAATCCAATGATCATCCTATTTGAAAAGATTTGACAATGAACATAAGGTTGCAATACAATACTTCGGAGATCGACTGGGAACTAATTCCCTCAATTCTCAAAGCCGTTGGGATGTCATTCCATGATGGCAAAATCCACAAAATAGCCTTTGAGAAGAGCCATTTCGTAGTATTTGTCTTCAGGGATGAGCAATTGATCGGATTTGGAAGAGCCCTTTCCGACGGGGTCTACCAGGCGGCTATTTATGATGTCGCGGTGCTACCAGAGTTCCAGGGAAATGGAATTGGCAAGTTGATCGTCAACAGTATCGTGGAAAACTGTCCTGGATGCAACTTTATCCTTTATGCTTCTCCTGGTAAGGAAAAGTTCTACGAAAGATTCAAATTCAGAAAGATGAAGACAGGCATGGCTCTTTATACGGATATTGAAAAGATGAAACAAAAAGGCTTTACCGAATAATGGGAAAAAAAATGAACCACCTGAAAATAAAAGTTGCAATGCACCTGATGGCATTGCTATTGTTGACAGTCATCTTCTCTTTTTGCAATGAGGTATATGGACAGAAAAGCAGGATTGATCCGGTGGCCGCCAAACCGCTCTTCCGCGATCCCATCTGCGATGGCGCTGCGGATCCGGTAGTCATCTGGAACAAGCAGGAAAAGCGTTGGTTTATGCTTTACACCAACCGCCGCGCCAATGCCAGCGACGCCAGCGGTGTGGGCTGGGTGCACGGAACACGCATAGGTGTTGCAGAATCGACCGATGGTGGAAGCAGCTGGAAATACCGCGACACCTGCGACATCCGGTACCGATTGACCGATTATACCCATTGGGCACCGGCGGTAATTGAGCACAACGGATTGTACCACATGTACCTTTCCTATGTACCGGGTATCTTCAACGACTGGAACCACCCACGCTGGATCATCCACCTCACCAGCATCAATCTCCTCAACTGGAAATTCGAATCCAAATTGAAACTGGCCTCTGAAAAGTGCATCGATGCCTGCATTTTTCCACTTCCCGACGGCACATGGCGGATGTATTACAACAACGAAACAGACAGAAAGTCAATGTACTATGCAGATAGTCAGGATCTTTACGATTGGACCGACAGTGGGAAAAAGGTAGTTGGCGACAAGGCCGGAGAGGGAGCGGTTGTGTTTCAATGGAAAGAACGCAACTGGATGATCGTGGACAACTGGAATGGTTTGGGTGTATACTCCTCCACCGATTTGACCAACTGGAAAAGACAACCAGAAAATATCCTTCAACTGCCGGGTACCGGTGAGGATGACGGAGTTATCGGCGGTCATGCGGATGTGGTGGTAAACAATGGCAGAGCTTTTATCTTCTATTTTACCCATCCTGGAAGAGTTGGGGCAAACAAGGGTCAAGACAATTACCAGACCCGCAGGAGTTCCATCCAGGTGGCAGAGCTGGAATACGAGAATGGACAGATCGTTTGTGACCGCAACAAACCTGTTCATATCCGACTAAAGGCACCAGGTAGTGCAGGAAAATAATCCTTCAAAGAAATTACAGATGAATGCAGGAAGAACCATCCAAACAGACCTTATCAACCTGAGAAGTTTCAATGAGGAGGATCAAACCCGGTTGGCAGAGCTATGCAACGACATAAATATCTGGAACAATGTGCGGGATTTTTTTCCCTACCCGTATACCTTTCAGCATGCTGTTGACTTCATCAGCTTCTGTCAACAGGAGGTGCCGCAAACTACTTTTGCCATTGATTACCAAGGAGAACTGGCTGGTTGCATCGGACTAACTAAGCAGAGTGATGTATACAGACTCAATGCCGAATTAGGTTACTGGATCGGGGAACCCTACCGGGGATTGGGAATTGCCACCAAAGCTGTTGAAATAGTCACGGCTTACGGCTTTGAAAAATTGGGCATGGTCAGACTCTATTCAGGGGTGTTTGATTTCAACAAGGCTTCCCAGCGGGTATTGGAAAAAGCCGGTTACAAACTGGAATGCATCGCCGAAAAATCGATCATCAAAAATGGAATGATCTGCAACGAATACAGGTATGCCAAATTAAACCCAATCGAATACCGCCCCACCACAAATAACACAAATTGGCACAAATAAAACCCTAACCATCCATGGCTTAGCAGACACGAAATGATGTTTTCCCTATCTCTCCGTTTCTCTGTTTCTTAGTTTCTTACTTACCCAGTCCCTAAGTCTCTAAGTCCCTAAGTCAGTCCCCCAGTCCCCCTTGTCCGTCCTTCAAATCAGCCGGTAAAAAGCCTCTTTGTAGGTCTCCCCTATCGGGATTAATTTGTTGCCTATTTTGATCCTGTCATTTTCGATGCTTTCTACCATGGCCAGTGAAACCATGTACGATTTGTGACACCGGACGATGCTTTTGGGAAGAATGCGTTCCAATTCCTGAAACGAGAGGCTTGCAACGATTTTTGACGTGGGCGTGACAATGCTCTGAAAATCCCGCATGCCTTCGATGTAGGCTATCTCATTCACAAACACCTTGACCAATTTGTACCCCGATTTGACAAATAGGTAGTCGATGGATGGAGGGGACAACACAAGAGAGCGCTGTTGCCATTGCAGGTAATCCGATGCCTTGCTGACTGCCTGGACAAACCTTTCGTAGCTATAGGGTTTGAGCAGGTAATCGGTGACTGACAGCTCAAATGCTTGCAACGCAAATTCGTGGTATGCGGTGGTGAAAATTATCTGGGGTTTGTTGGTTAACTGCCCCACCATTTCCAGCCCACTGATTCCCTTCATTTGGATATCCAGGAAGATCAGTTGAACCTGTTGTTTCCGAAGGTAATCGATGGCCGCAGTGGCATTTTGAAAAGTTGCCAACAACCGGAGTTGTGGCAACTTCTCAACAAAGGATCTTATTTTTTCGATGGCAAGAGGCTCGTCATCGACAGCTATACAGTTAATATTCATCCAATTCTAAAATTAATTCAACATTGAACCGTCTGCTCCCCTTGTACACGGTAAATTCGTGTTTGCCGGGATATATCAGTTCAAGCCTTCGTTTAACCAGGTTCAATCCAAGTCCGCCATCACGCTCGTCCGATTTTTGGGAACTATCGTAATCATTCTCAACCTTTAAATGTAGTTTGCCGCTATTGATCACGATCTCAATTTGCACGATGTTTTCGCCCTCCTTGACTGCGGAGTGCTTGCAGGCATTCTCGACCAGCGGAAGAAACAACATGGGGGCAATCTGAAGATGACCAGGCAATCCGCTAACCTTGTAATTCAGGTAATTGACACCTGTTGTGCGCAGGCGAACCAGCTCGATGTAATCCTCGAGGTGACTCAACTCCTGGGCAAGGGCGATTTTGTCGGTGGCAGCCTCATAGATCAGGTATCGGAGGATATCGCCGAGTTTGGCAATGGAACCGGAGGCTTTCGCCGGATCGTGGGTAACCAGGTAATCAATGTTGTTGAGGGTGTTGAAGAGAAAATGCGGACTAACCTGCATTTTGAGCAATGCCAGTTCGCTTTTGGTCTGGTGGATGACCAACTCCTGCTTCTCCCGCTCAAGACGGATGGAATCGGAGAATCGGCGGAAGATCACAGCCAGGAAAATGACGATCACATGTGGAATCAGCGAGCTCATCACCTGCCAGACTCCAAAACGGGTGGCAGGATAGGCAAAGAGGAGCAACAGGAAGAGGAGGATAGCCGAAAGTGCAGCCAGCCTTCCGGGGCGCATCCTTGACCAGGGCAGACCAAAGAAGGTGGTGTAGAAAAAGAGTAACCCCATCACCACCTCCAAAAAGATCACATAGGTAAGGTGTTGCTGGAAGGGGGCATTGGGGGATGCCTCCAGGTAGACCCTGCAAAGCATGTAGACAAATGCTGTGAAAACAACCCAAAAAAAGGCGTGCACCGCAATTTCAACCGACTTTTTCATAATTTAGTAAATTTAAAGTTTAACCTGACACAAAGGTGCAGGGTGAACCTTCAGAGAACAAAAAAAATCTGCCAACCCGGTGAAACAGTCGACGAAAACAAATAAATCAAATTTTTCATCCATGGAAAGAATATTTTCAACCATTATTTTACTGCTTGTTATCAGAAGTCTGTCAGCACAGATAGCGACGCATGACTATCCGATCAGGATGGTGCCGATAAAAAATGTGGTGTTGAACGACAATTTCTGGCTGCCCAAGATCAAAGTAATCCAGGATTCTACCATTCAATATGCGCTCGGCAAATGCGAGTCGGAAGGCCGGATGGAGAGTTTTCTGGTTGCAGGCGGAAAACTTAGCGGGAAAGTGAGGGGAAAGATGCCATTTGACGATACCGACCTCTACAAGATCATTGAAGGGGCCTCCTACTCCCTGATCAGCCAACCCAATACCAGGCTGGATGCAACCCTGGATTCGGTGATTGCCATCATCCGCATTGGCCAGGAGCCGGATGGTTACCTCACTACCTGGTTCACCATCGACCGGATGCATCCGCCAGCCACCTGGGTCAAGCCCTCCAAAAACCGTTGGGAAGCTGAGCAGATGAGCCACGAACTATACAACAGCGGCCACATGTTCGAGGCTGCTGCGGCCCATTTCAGGGCTACCGGAAAAAGAAATTTCCTGGACATCGCCCTTAAAAATGCAGATCTTTTGGTGGACAACTTTGGTCCTCGGAAACTCCGGATACCTCCGGGTCACCAGATCGTTGAAACCGGTTTGATCCAACTTTACCAGATCACCCAAAACAAAAAGTACCTCGAACTGGCCAAATTCTACCTCGACCAGCGGGGCGACTCTACCTCCCGCAAACTCTTCGGATCCTACAGCCAGGATCATGTTCCCGTGGTAAAACAGGATGAGGCCGTTGGACATGCAGTCCGTGCCGTCTATCTCTATGCCGGCATGACAGATATTGCAGCCATCTACCAGGATCAAGCCTATCTGGATGCCGTGAATAAGATCTGGGAGAACATGGTCAACAAGAAAATGTACCTGACGGGTGGGATTGGGGCACTGCACAAGGGAGAAGCTTTTGGGGAGAATTACGAACTGCCCAACCTGACGGCCTACAACGAAACCTGCGCCTCCATTGGGGATGTGAGCTGGAACCAACGGTTGTTCCAGCTCTCGGGCGATGCCAAATATTTTGACATCATTGAAAGATCACTCTACAACGGACTCATCTCCGGGATCTCCACAAATGGGAAGAAATTTTTCTATCCAAATCCAATGGAATCGGACGGCAAGTACCTTTTCAACAAGGGAGCCAGCACCAGGCAGTCGTGGTTCGACTGCTCCTGCTGCCCTACCAACCTGATCAGGTTTATTCCCTCTATTCCTGGATTGATCTATGCCACCAACGAAGAGGGTCTGTATATCAACCTTTTCACCACCAACCATGCAAAAATGGAGATCATGGGAAGTAAGACCGAAGTAGAACAACAAACCGACTATCCCTGGAATGGAAACATTGCCATTACCCTGAACCCGGCAAAAAAACAGAAATTTACAGTTTGGATACGTATCCCTGGTTGGGCCCAGGAGCAGGTCCTTCCCGGAGATTTGTACAGTTACCAAGGTAAATACGGTGGCAAAATCGGCTTAATTGTAAACGGCAAAGCAGAAAAACCCATCCTCCGCAAGGGCTATGCAGCAATCACAAAAGTATGGGAGACCAACGACAAGATTGAACTGTCACTTCCCATGCCGGTAAGGCGGGTGGTCACCAATGCAAAGGTTGCAACCAACCAAAATCTTGTTGCCGTTGAATGTGGACCAATCGTATTTTGCGCGGAAGAAGCTGACAATCAAAATAATTGGCAAGATTGGATCCTCCCCGTAAATGCCAGGCTGAGTATCAACAGACACACCCTTTTGACAGATCAGGTTAATTCGATTCATGTCAACACTCCGGGAATGGCCGGAGCACTGCATTTGATCCCATACTATCTGTGGTCGAACAGGGGTGTCGGAAAGATGAAAGTATGGTTTCCAGTTTCTGCAACCACCATCAAAAGTGATTTACAATGAAGATCAATACCAACAGATGGAACAAAATTCGTTACACCCTCTATACACCAGGGTATGATCTGGTTGCCAGGGTTGTTCAAAAATCGAGAAAGCTGTCTATCGAATCATTGCAGATTCAGCCGGGTGACAAAGTACTGATCGTTGGTGCCGGAACCGGCCTGGATCTTGAATTCCTTCCTGGCAATTGCGAAATTACAGCCACCGACCTCACTCCTTCCATGGTGGAACGGATCAAACGGCGGAACCTCACCACCAGGTTGCAGGTGGAGGCAATGGTCATGGATGGCCAGCAACTTGCCTTTCCCGACGAAAGCTTCGACAAGGTAATCCTCCACCTGATTCTGGCGGTTATTCCGGATCCTGTTGCCTGCATCCGGGAGGTTTCCAGGGTACTGAAAAAAGGAGGTACAGCGGTGGTATTTGACAAGTTTGTACCAAAAGGGAGAAATGTCACCCTGTTGCGTAGCTTTTTCAACCTCTTTACCAATTTAATCGCTTCCGATATCACCCGCAATACCGACGATATTTTGGATAACTGTGGCTTGACGGTGGTATCGGATAAACCGGCCGACTGGAACGGAAATTTCAGGCTGATCAAACTTGTCAAAGGTGAATGAAATGGAAAGATGGATAACGGCCCTGCTTTTTAGTTTATTTCTGTTTGCCGGACATGCACAACCGGCTTCCCGGAGAATTGCAGTTTCCAAAGATATTGAACTGATTCAGCTCTCTGAAAGTGCCTTTGTGCATGTCTCCTGGTCGGAATTACCGGACTATGGCCGGTTTTCCTCCAACGGGCTGATTTTCGCCAGCAAGGGGGAGGCCTTCCTGTTTGATACCCCGATGACGGATGCTCTCACCAGAGATTTGGTCTTGTGGATAACCGATTCGCTAAAACTAAAAATTGTTGGTTTTATCCCCAACCACTGGCACAGGGACTGTACAGGCGGACTGTGGTACCTGCAAAGTCAGCAGGTGAAAAGCTACGCCAACCAGCTTACTATCGACATCTCCAGGTCCAATAACCTCTCCCTTCCTGAAGTTGGATTCAAAGATTCACTAAAACTGATGCTGGGAGGGAAGGCAATTGAGTGCTATTACC
>CAZVTL010000045.1:10415-20219 GCA_964630075.1 uncultured Tangfeifania sp. | reverse complement strand
ACCAAGCCACCAAGTCACCAAGGTGTTGCAAAGAAATCTCTTAACTTAATGACATTGCTTGTACGGGACGAAATGGACGATCTGTCATTTGCTTTCTACCCACCTAATTATACCCACGGTACATTGATTTTCAAATTTTAAACAACCTCCGTATACAAAGTAACAAATTTCTCACGTTGCAAATCCTAATAAATATCACCCTTTGCATCAATTCCACCCCCGCGCATCAAAAGTGTGAACCAAATTTATTTGTTACTCTGTGAAGTTGATTACATTTATCCAAACAAATAATCCTGGCAAGGTGAAAAAATTGATCTATACGTTTCTTTTGGCTATATTTTTGTTAAGCAACAATTTAGCGGCCCAGCCTCTCTCTTTTGGCATGTTCACGGATGTACATTACGCGGCGATTCCTGACAACGGAAGCAGAAAATACAGCCAGTCACTGGCCAAGCTCCATCAGTGCATCGATACCATGAACCGGGCAAAAGTAGACTTCGTCATCGAATTGGGCGATTTCAAGGACATGACCATTCCGCCCGACAACAAATTGGCACTGGAATTTCTGACAAAAATTGAAGGAGTCTTCGCCCGGTTCCAGGGGGATCGCTACCACGTTTTGGGCAACCACGACGAAGATTGTATTTCGAAACAACAATTCAATGCCATCGCCAAAAATAGCCGCATTGACCCTGCGAAGAGCTGGTACTCTTTCGAAAAGAAGGGGTACAGGATCATCGTACTGGACGCCTGCTTCGATTCCACGGGCCGCGCCTACGACAGCGGTAATTTTGTCTGGAGTGATGCAAATATCCCCATGGAGCAGTTAAGGTGGTTGGAAAAAGAGCTGAAGAAGGATAAATTACCGGTCGTTCTCTTCGTTCATCAGCTTTTGTACGGCAACGATAAAGTAACCATCCGGAATGCAGCAGCAGTGAGGGAAATTCTGGAGCGTAAAGGCCAGGTGAAATGTGTCTTTCATGGTCATGACCACAAGGGGGGCTACCAGCAAATCAACGGGATACATTATTATACGCTAAAAGGCATGATCGAAGGGAATTTCCCCGAATCCAACAGTTTTGCCATCGTCACCCTGTCGGGAGATGAGATCCAAATCAAGGGATTTGGCAACGCCACCACCCAAACGCTTTCTCTCCACTAATTCTATTACAACATTTCCCAATTTTCACATTTCCCAATTTTCACATTTTCCAATTTTCACATTTTCCAATTTTCACATTTTCCAATTATCCTATGCTCAAATACCTCATCCTGCTCCTCTATCTGCTGGCCATGATCGGAATTGGAATCTATTCCTCCCGAAGAATCAAATCATCCGGCGATTACCTGGTTGCAGGGAACAAGGGAAATATTTGGCAGATCACAGGTTCCCTGTTGGCAACAATCATTGGAAGTACTGCCATTCTTGGCAGCAGTGATCTGGCATTATCCCAGGGATGGGCAGCGGCATGGCTGCTTTTGTCAGCTGCCTTCGGACTGCTGATGCTGGTCTTTGTTGCACCGCTCGTTAAGAGATTTGGCAAATACACACTTCCTCAATTAATTGGGGATCAATATGGTAAAGAAGCCAAAATGATTGCCTCCCTGGTCATTCCCCTGGCATGGATTGGCGTAATTGCGGCCCAGATCATTGGTGGGGCAAAGGTGATGAACAGTTTTTTCGGTTGGTCCTATGAGGCATCCGTGACTGGCATAGGGCTGTTGTTTATTTTTTATACCGTCTTGGGGGGGCAGGTTTCAGTGATCAAAACAGACGTGCTACAGGCACTGATCATTGTTTTCGGTATTCTGGCCATTGCCTGTTACCTTTTCTTTCAGACTCCGGCACTTCCACAGGATATGACCTCCTTGCATTTCCCCTTTAACAAGGGATTTGAACCCATGGACCTCCTGGTTTTGCTGCTAACCTATTCTACAACCTTCCTGGTAGGTCCGGATATTTATACCCGCTTGTTTTGTGCCACGAATGAAAAGGTTGCCCGTCGGAGTGTCCTGCTAACGGCCCTAGTTCTAATACCATTTGCCTTTTTGATCACCTACCTTGGTGTATTCGCAGGCCATCAGTTTCCGGATTTTGATTTCAAGAAAGGTTCATCGCTGATTTCCGTGCTAAATTATCTGCTGCCGGAATGGGGTATTGGATTGCTGGTGGCAGCTATCCTTTCGGCTGTAATGTCATCAGCCTCTACCACTTTGCTTACCTCTTCCGTCATCGTGGCCAATACCTTTCAAAAAGACCTGGACTCACCGGTTTCCCTCCGCCAAACCAAATGGATCCTGGTAGGAATCGGATTATTAAGCATTTTATTGGCTTTCAAGGTAACCTCCATTGTACAGTCCCTGCTGATCGCACTGACTTTTTTCTCCGGTGCATTTATACTGCCGGTACTTGCAGGATTATTGGGTTTTAGGAACAACAGGGTTCAAAGCAACCTGGCCATGGTACTAGGAGGTCTTGTTGCACTTGGTGGAAAGATTTTGGCGCTCTCCGGGGGCAATAAGAGTGGGAACTTGCTTATATTAGCGGGATTCTTGCTCAATGGCCTAATACTATTCCCTGGAGGCAAGTGGACCAAAAACAAATGATTTAACTTTCTAAAATGCTTTTGGATGAATTTTAATGCTTTGTCGAAATTAGCTTCTCTGAACTTCGTTTCGTAATTCGTAATTCGTAATTCGTAATTTTTCTCAAACAAAAAGGATATTTTTAATCAAATTTTTATCGCTTGGAACACTCACTCATTGTATATCACAACGATCAGCAACTCTTCGCCAGCGACGAGCATTGGTTGTATCCCTTATTTGAACTTGAGCAGTTTTTGAAGAATTCAAAAACACCTGTAGACCAGCTTTTTCTGAAAGACAAGATTGCCGGGAAAGCTGCTGCTTCCCTGATCGTTCGTTTGGGTATCCGGAACTGTTTCATCGAATTGCTGAGTGAACGGGCGGTACCTGTTTTTGAGCAGTATGGGGTTAAATTTGAATACTCAAAACTGGTCGACCATATTCAATGCAGGACGGAAGACTTAATAACCGACAAAATGAGTCTGGAGGAGACCTATCTTTTCCTCAGAAAGAGGGCGGGGAAGGTGCAGGGCACCGGACTATTAATTAAATCATTGACTGTTCAGATTGCTGGAAAATTGGTAATTGACAAATTGGATCTGGAGTTGGGAAGGGGTGAACAGCTGGTAGTTTGTGGAGAAAATGGTTCAGGGAAGACAACATTGCTGAAAGCCATTCTTGGTTTACTACCTGCAGCAAGCGGGATCATCAAGATAGGGGAGGAGCAGGTTGGCACCTCGTCGTGGCAAAAAAACAGGTTTCAAACCGGCTATCTCCACCAGGAAATTACCAAAAATAATTTTCCCATTACAGCTGCAGAAGTAGTCGCCATTGGTGTAAGCGGCATTAAAATTGAAAATAGTGAAAGGGAATACAGAATAGAACTATCGATGCGCAAAACAGGTTGCTTTCACCTGCAAAACAATCTGTTCCATTTGCTGTCCGGTGGAGAGAAGCAGCGGGTTTCACTGGCCAGGTGTCTCTGTCAAAATGCCAGGCTGCTTCTATTGGATGAACCAACTTCCTATCTCGACGAAAAGGGGAAAGAGGAATTGAGGGAACTCCTGATTGATCTCAGTAAAAATGAGGCACCGACAATGCTGGTAGTATCTCACGATTCAAATTGGGTAGACCAACTGAATTGGCCGACGAAAACGCTAAAAAATGGCAGGTTATGCTAGATCTTTTTGCCTACAAACCAATTATTCAAGGCTTTATAGTACTTATTTTGACAGGATTTGCCTTTCCCATTACCGGGGTCTATCTGCTTCGCATGAATTTGCTCCCATTGCGCTTCATGCTGATGCATGGCGCTATTCTGGGCGGTGTCCTTTCCCTGGCAATGGAGGTTAGTCCTTTTGGTGGAACATTGGTAATCAATTTGTTGCTGGTATTGCTCATCACCTGGATGTCGCGGTCACTCAAGTCTGATCCGGGTCAGCTGAGTGCTTTTTTCATGGTGCTCTCCATCTCCCTGGCATTTATTTTCATCTACCGTTATCAGATACCTGCAAAAGATTCGCTTGGCTTGATGTGGGGTAGTTTGTATACCTTGAGTTCCCTGGAATTTTGGGGAACCTTACTTTTCTCGCTACTGCTGATTCTGTTTCAGGCACTCTTCAGGCATCAGTTGCGAGCCGTTTTTTTTGATGCAGATGTAGCAAAAACTTCCGGGGTAAACGAAAGCAGATTTTATTATGCCATTATCCTAATAACGGCAATTACGGTTGCTGCTGCAATGAAACTTATTGGTGCCTTGTTGCTGGATGCCCTTTTGCTGCTGCCTGCCCTGATTGCCTCCTACCATGCCAAAAGTTACAGGGGAATGATTCTCTGGGCATCATTCTGGGGAGGGTTGTTCGCAACAGTTGGATTTTTACTCTCCTTGATCTTTGAATTGCCTGCCAGCTCAACCATTGCCGTCTTTGCCTCCATCGTCTTTTTATTTCTCATTTTAGCAAAAAAAAGATGAAATCCATTTGAATGATTACTTGATGATTTACCGTAATTAAATTAATCTATTTCATAGTGAAACTATATTTGTTTTTATTACTACTGATTCCGGGAATATTCTCCTGCAGCGAGTCTGTCAGGAAGGAACCAATGGTGGTGGCAACCAACTCCTGGACTGCCGCATTTGCCACATGCGCAGGTGCAAAAAATGTAATGATCCTCGCCCCAATGGAAATGGCTCATCCTGCTGAGTATGAACTAAGGGCTTCGGATATTCCGGTGCTGGTGCATGCAAAAATCGTTGTCTATGCAGGCTATGAAACGATGGTTCAGCGTTTGAAATCCGGCATGGAGTTGAAAAGTGAGGCACTTGTAAAGATTGAAACGGATTACAGCATGCCCGCCATTGAAAAATCAGTCTTGAAAATTGCCAAAATATTGGGGACAGAAAAAATTGCCATTCAGAATCTCGATTCAATACGTCATCTCCTTTTGGCAGGAAGGGCTCTCTGTGACAAAACTAATTCAAATTCAGCCCCCATTCTTGTCAACTTTTTCCAGCAATCAATTGTTAGGGAAATGGGCTTCCAAATCGCAGGTGTTTTTGGTCCGGCAGCCCTGGAGGCAGGAGATATAGACAAAATGATGAAACTCGCTCCTTCGGTAGTCATCGACAATGTACACAATCCGGTCGGAAAGCCACTTTTACAATCCAATCCGGAAGTGAAATACCGGCAATTGCTAAATTTTCCAGGTTTTCACCAGACAACAACCCTTCAGGAGGTCATTCAATACAATATTTTGCAATTGAGCAGTCTAAAGGAAAAAAACAATCAATAATAAGGACTTTTCAACATTCCTGCCGATGGCTAGCTGTTTTTGGCAAATTCAATTAAATTTGCACACCGAAATTAAATTTGTTTGCAACTATGGGACGCGCATTTGAATACCGAAAGGCCAGAAAAATGAAACGATGGGGAGCAATGGCCAAAACTTTCACAAGAATAGGGAAAGAGATCGCCATTTGTATCAAAAGTGGTGGACCTGATCCAACCTCCAATTCCCGGTTAAGGGTCTTGATGCAGAATGCCAAGGCAGCCAGTATGCCAAAGGAAAATGTTGAACGCGCCATTAAAAAGGCGACATCAAAAGATCAGGCAGATTACAAGGAGGTGGTATACGAAGGTTACGGCCCCTTTGGTATAGCCATGTTGGTCGAAACTGCCACAGATAATCCAACCCGTACGGTGGCAAATGTCAGAAGCTATTTTACCAAATTGAACGGATCATTGGCACTACAGGTTGCGTTGATTATATGTTTGAAAGAAAGTGCCAGTTTAAAATTGTTGCAAAGGAAGGGCTTGATATAGAGGAATTGGAATTGGAGATGATTGATTTCGGCGTTCAGGAGATTTTCGAAGAAGAAGGTAACATAATAATATACGGAGACTTTGAAGCTTTTGGCCCTATTCAGAAATACCTGGAGGAGAATAATTTTGAAATTGTTAGTGCCGATTTTGAACGTATACCCTCTGAAACAAAGGAGTTAAATGAAGAGCAGATGGCAGTAATTGAAAAGTTGCTCGGTAAGTTTGACGAAGACGAAGATGTTACCAATGTTTATCATAACATGAAAGAATAACAAATAATTAACATTTTTTTTCAAAAAAAGAGCCGAAAATATTTGGTTTTCAATCAAAAAAGAGTTAATATTGTGTTGTAATTGATTAGATCGATTGAAAATATTTAACGAACCCTTTCACACTTTGAAAGGTTATTTAGGTTAGGTTTAGGTTAGGTAAAGCGGGGAGGTTTTCATACTCCCTGCTTTTTTCTTTTATAGCATTCCAATATTATTTTTTTTTGTTGCTTAGGATTTCAAATGAGTTATTTTTGAAGTTTCAAACTCAAGTCTTATGAACAATTTCATTCCAACCCAATATCAATTGCAATCACTCTGTTGTGGTAGCGAATTCCCTGACCTGAACTGGGAGTTGCAGTGTCCCCATTCACATCAGCCAAGTTTAATCAGGGCTGTTTATCAACACAAAAGCCTGGAACTGCGCCACGATCTGCCAGGCTTGTATCGTTTTGCCGACTGGTTACCAATCGGGCGTATACTCGAAGGTTCAGGATCTCCTATTACTTACAAAAGCAACGATCTCTCCGGATTTTTGGGGCTCGGGCAATTGTACATCACCTTCAATGGTTACTGGCCGGAGAAAGGTGCACATATGAATACAGGAACTTTCAAGGAGTGTGAGGCCTATTCTGTCTGTGCCAGGACCAGCAATCCCAAAGGGGTAATGGTGGTAGCATCGGCAGGTAATACGGCCAGGGCATTTGCACGGGTATGTTCTCAAAACAAGATTCCCCTGCTTTTGACGATACCATTGGACAATATCGGTGCTTTGTGGTCAGAGGCTCCTCTGGATCCATGTGTCAGAATCATTGCCTGTGAAAAGGGAGGCGATTATTTTGATGCCATTCATCTCTCCAATCTGGCTGTAGAGCTGGATGGTTTTTATCCGGAAGGCGGGGCCAAAAATGTGGCACGCAGAGATGGTATGGGAACCACAGTTCTGTCGGCAGTTACTTCGATTGGGAAGATTCCGGATTACTATTTCCAAGCCATTGGCAGTGGTACAGGTGCAATAGCTGCATGGGAAGCCAACCTGCGTTTCCTTGAAGATGGACGTTTCGGTTCCAACAAAATGAAATTGATGCTGTCACAAAATAGTCCCTTTCTGCCAATAAAGGAGGCTTGGGATCAACGTTCACCGGTAATGCTTCAGATTGACGATGAACTTGCCAGAGGCCAGGTTGATGAGATTAATGCAAAAGTCCTATCCAACAGGAAACCTCCATATGCCATCAAAGGTGGATTGTTCGATGCATTATCCGAAAACGGAGGTTCCATTATGGGAATTACCAACAAAGAGGCAGCAGCGGCAGGTGAACTGTTTCTTCAACTCGAAGGCAACGATCTTGAACCGGCTGCAGCAGTTGCGGTAGCCTCACTCATGAAAGCTGTCAAGGAAAACCTGGTAGATAAAAAATCAACCATCATGCTGAATATTACCGGAGGCGGTATCGAAAAATTTAAAAGTGAACATTCCATCTGCTACCTGACTCCTGAAAAAGTATTTCCTATTCATGGTGATCCTGAAGAGGTAAAACGCCAGATTGCAGAGATGTTTCACAAGTAACAGAAAGATAAACTATTATCCCATTAAATACGAAATGTTTCTGATGATTGAACTTCACACTTCAATTGTTGGAAATCTTTTACTTTTGTGACTCATTAAAACTAATTTATGTCAGATCACAGCGGGTCAATCAGAGCAGTCATTTTCGCACTTGTCAGCAATGTCCTGATTACCATCATCAAGTTTGTAGTAGCAACAGTTACACATAGTGCGGGTATGTTGGCAGAAGCCATCCACTCAGTGGCAGATTGCGGGAATCAGGTCTTTTTGTTAATTGGGAACAAAAGATCAGCCAAACCTGCAGATGAAGTTCATCCATTCGGTTATGGGAAAGAGGAGTATTTCTGGGGATTCCTGGTGGCCGTTTTGTTGTTCTTTGTGGGTGCTGCTTTTTCCATCTATGAAGGTGTGCACAAGCTTTTCAATCCTGCCGAGCTTCAAAATATCAAGTGGTCCTTTGTAGTATTGACAGTATCTATTCTATTGGAAGGCAAATCATTTCAAGTCGCCTATTCTGCCTTTAAAAAGACACACAAAGGAGTTGGTATGTACAGGGCCTTAAAGGAGTCAACAGACACCAACCTATTTGTGATCCTGCTCGAGGATTCCGCGGCACTGCTGGGGTTAACCATTGTGTTGCTGTCCACTACGCTGGCATGGTTTGTTCACCCTGTTTTTGATGCAATCGGCTCTATTATGGTAGGGATTCTGCTCATTACCATCTCAATTTTCATGATCAATGAACTAAGGCAATTAATTGTAGGAGAGAATATTCCCCGCCAATTGAGGGAGGAGTTTAAAACAATTGTCGCCGCTCATCCGGTTATTAACCAGGTGAACTTCGTCTCAGCCATGATGATTGGCAAAGGCAAATTTCTGCTGGTTATCGGGATTGATCTTGAAAACACTCCAAGTGCAGCAAATGTTGAAATCGAGTTGAATAAAATAAGGAAAGAGCTGAATGCTAAAAATTCATCCATTTACTCCATCTACTTTGATGTAAGGGATTACCAACTTGAAACAGTTTAATCTATTCTCTACAAACTGTAAATCAACGATTTGCTCATTCCTCTTAATTCCAATTATCTCAACCTGTTTCCTTCTTTAAGCTACTATTTTACTGAAAATTTGTAGATACAGGTATGCGTATACACCTGGTCCGGATTTAGCTGTACCGAAGGAAACTTTGGTTGATTGGGCGAGTTGGGATAATGTTGGGTTTCCAGGCAGAATCCTGATCGGTATCCATAAATTTTACCTTTCTTACCAGGATAGGTGCCATCCAGAAAATTTCCTGTATAAAATTGAATTCCTGGTTGATCCGTAAAAACTTCCAGTACCCTTCCGCTCTGTGGTTCAAACACCGTGGCAGCCAGTGCCGTTAATTGATCAGCTGATTTCACCAGAACATAATTAATATCGTAACCGAGGCCGTATTTAATCTGCTGGTCGTCACTGTTAATCCGGGTTCCGATCTCTGTTGGTTTTTTAAAGTCAAATGGCGTATTCTCAACAGGCGTGAATTCGCCGGTTGGAATAAGGGTCGAGTCTATTGGCGTGAAAAAATCAGCGTTCAGCATAAGTTGATGGTCCAGAATTGTTCCGTTACCCGCTCCGTGAAGATTGAAATAGGAGTGGTTGGTCAAATTGATGACAGTAGGTTTGTCGCATTTTGCCTCATACTGGATGATGAGTTCATTGTCATTGGTTAGCCTGTAATTCATAGAGACGCTCAACTCACCAGGATATCCTTCATCCATATCCGGTGAAACCAATTTGCAATTCAACTCCAGCGGATTGTTTTGAACAACCTCCCATATTTTTTTCGAAAAACCATTTACACCTCCATGCAAACTATTAACCCCATTATTCTGGGCCAATTTGTATTGAATGTCCCCAATTGAAAACTCACCTCGTGCAATACGGTTTCCATATCTGCCGATGGCAGCACCAAAATAACTCTCCTTGGCATTCAGGTAACCATCGATACTATCGTAACCAAATACGACATCTTCCATTTTTCCATTCCGGTCGGGTGCCAACCAGGAGACAATCC
>CAZVTL010000045.1:0-10405 GCA_964630075.1 uncultured Tangfeifania sp. | reverse complement strand
ATCCTGCCTCCAAAATTGGTAACTGTTATTTCCATTCCCTTTTGGTTCTTAAGGGTAAAGAGTTTGACCTGCTTCCCATCTATTGCCTTGTCGAAATTCTTTGCATCAACAGTAGGTGGAACCTGTTTACCGGTACAGGAGAAAACGAGTAAAGCAAGGAGGAATAAATAAAAGATTGTTCTCATGGTATCAATGAATGAAGTGTTTTTGAAAAGAAGTACAGAATTCTTATCTCCCAAAATTATAAAATTTATCGGTCTGCCGCTTTTCAAAGATCAATTTTTCGCCCAATGCGTCATTGGAATAGAATAGAAGGCGATTATTAAAACCATCCGGGTACCGGATGAAACAGGAGTAATATCAGCAAATAATCCTAACGGAATTTGTAAGTTTGTAATCCGAAATTTTCTGGTCTTGTGTCAAGAACACAAATCATTCAAATATAGAGCATTAAATAAATAAGTAAGAGATGAAAAACTGGATGTTTATGATGGCTTTCACGGTTGTGATCGCTGCTTGTACCAACGAAAAAAATGCGATGAAAGAGAAAAACCCATTTTATGAGAGCTATGATGCCCCTTACGGAGCTCCACCGTTTGACAAAATTGAAAACAAACACTATTTGCCTGCTTTCAAGGAGGGAATTGCCCGACACAACAGGGAGATTGAACTAATGGCAAGTAATTCAGCTACACCAGATTTTTCCAATACCATCGTTGCACTTGACAAGAGTGGTGACCTGCTGGGCAGGGTATCCTATGTTTTTTACAATGTCAAGGAGGCCAACACCAACGATTCGATCGACCAGGTAGCCGAAGTGATTGCTCCGTTGCTATCTCAGCACACAGATGAGGTCTACCTGAATGAGAAATTGTTTGCCCGGGTTCAAAAGGTATTTGAGCAAAAGGACAAATTGAACCTGAACAGGGAAGAGAGCCGACTGCTGGAGGAGATCTACAAGCGATTCGTTCGTGGAGGAGCAAATCTGGCCAACGAAAAGAAGGAGCAATTCAAGAAAATTAATTCAGAATTGTCATTGTTGGAGTTGAAGTTTGGCAACAACATGCTTGCTGAGACCAACAATTTCAAACTGGTCATTGAGAAGCCAGAGGAACTTAAAGGTCTTCCGGAGTCTGTTGTTGCGGGCGCCGCAGATGAAGCCAAAGCCGCCAATTTAAATGGCAAGTGGGTTTTCACACTTCAGAAACCCAGTTGGATCCCATTTCTTACCTACGCTGAAAACAGAAACCTAAGAGAGCAGCTGTACAAGGCAATGTACAACCGGAGTAACAATGACAACGAATTTGACAACAAAATTGCAATCAACAAAATTGTCAATCTGCGCCTGCAAAAGGCCAATATATTGGGTTTTGATAGTTGGGCAGCCTTTGTGCTGGATGATTGCATGGCCAAAACACCTGCCAACGTTTACGATCTCATTGGCAAAGTCTGGACACCCGGACTTCAAAGGGCCAAAGAGGAAGCCAAAGACATGCAGGCAATGATTAACCGGGAGGGAGGCAAATTCAAACTGGCCAGCTGGGATTGGTGGTATTATTCAGAAAAAGTCAGAAAAGAAAAATACGACCTCGATGAAGAGGAGGTGCGACCCTATTTCGAGTTGACCAATGTGAGGGAAGGCGCCTTCGCTGTTGCAGGAAAATTATTTGGATTAACATTCAGGCAAATTCAGAATATGCCTTTGTATCACCCTGAATGTCAAGTGTTCGAAGTAAAAGACAGGGATAGTTCACTAATTGGAATCCTCTACATGGATTTTTTTCCGCGCGCTTCGAAAAAAGGGGGTGCATGGATGAACAATTACAGGGATCAGGTCCATTACAATGGCGAAGCTGATATCCGTCCTGTGGTCTCCATAACCTGCAATTTCTCCAAGCCGGTTGGAGATAAGCCTGCCTTGCTCAGTTTCGATGAGGTAGAGACCTTGTTTCATGAATTTGGACATGGGTTGCATGGCCTGCTTTCCCAATGCCACTATAAAACCTTGTCAGGAACAGCTGTTGCAAGGGATTTCGTTGAGCTGCCCTCCCAGGTAATGGAACACTGGGCTGTCGAACCGGAAGTGCTTAAAATGTACGCTAAACACTTTAAAACAGGGGAAGTAATCCCACAAACACTCGTTGACAAAATCATCAAGGCAGGAAAATTCAACCAGGGCTTCGTTACCACTGAATTTTTGGCAGCTGCAATTCTGGACATGGATTTTCATACCATCACCAAAACTGGTGATTTGGATGTGAATGCCTTCGAAAAAAGCTCAATGGAAAAAGCAGGTTTGATTCCGGAAATCATTCCCCGCTACCGTTCGACCTATTTCAACCATATTTTCCCCGGGGGCTATTCCAGTGGATATTACAGCTACATCTGGGCGGAAGTGCTCGATGCAGATGCATTTGAAGCCTTTCTGGAGAAAGGTAACATCTTTGATCCAGTGGTAGCCGGCTCATTCCGCAAAAACGTGCTGGAAAGGGGAGGTTCAGAAGAGGCGATGAAGCTTTATGTTGATTTCAGGGGTAAATCACCAGGAATAGAACCGCTCCTAAAGAATCGTGGATTGAACTAAAAACATCCACATACCAAATCCATGCGGTAGTTGCCGGGCACAGAAATCTCAATTGATTAAATGTTTGTCGGGAAACAAGTTGGGAGAATAAATATGAACAATTCTGATCTTTAGGATGGCAGCATTTTGAGTCACGAAAAGTTCTAAATCTCCTCTGCAGCATTCTCTCTTCGGAAAGGAGGAAAAAATACCCAATAAATACCACCCAGGGAAACAAAAGCAGACAATAGAAAGAACATAAAGCTTAATGCAATTGACAACTCTGTGTTTAGATGCAGATAATCAGCCCCATAAAGAAAAACTGCTTCACGGGCACCAACTCCTCCTATGGTGATTGGCAAGGCAGTGGCAATTGCTGAAAAAAAGAAGAGAAAAAGGTATTCAGTAACATTTGTATACTGGTGAAAAGCGTGCAGGATAAATGCGGCAGAGAAAAGTTGCATCATTTGCAGGAGCATCGACCACCCAAATAAACCTGCATGTATTGGAACAAAACTCTTAAGGAAAAATCGAAGAACCTGGTAGTAAAATAGATACAACAATGGAATTCCCAACCAACCCGGCCAGCCGATCTTAAACTCATCGCCTGACAGGTAATACAGTACGATGGTGATCATCCCGATGGCAACCAATCCGGCAATTCTGTTCACCAGCATCGCACCAATGTTTTTCCTGACACCATTTTGTCTGTACTTGTTTACCAAATAGACCTTCATCCCGTCGCCGCCAATACCACCAGGCAAAAACAGGTTGTAAAACATCCCAAGCCAAAAGAGCTTAAGATTGAGGATGGGGGAGATGTGGGCCCCTGTGCTTCTGAAGGAAAGATTTTGCCTGAAACCGGAAAGGATCGATGAGAAAATTATAAATACCAATGCTACAACAAGATACCATAAATTCGCTGTGGAAAATACGGCAATTACTTCCTTAAATGATATATTGTAAAGCACCCACCAAATTGCAAGCAGGGAGACACCCAGCTTTAATGTATTGAGAATATACTTCTTTGCTTTTTCCGACACAAGCTTAACATTTGATCAAACAGGCTCCAAAAGTACAATTTATCAGACTCGAATAAAAATCTTTCTCTGGTAAAGGAAATAACATATGTACCAAAGCGTAAACCAGACCAGGGAAGATACAACAAGGTCGATGGCCAGTTCGCCGCCCCAACCAAAAAACAAGGGAACAAATGGTTTGTATAACTTTGCAATTAGTTCGTTTCCACCTATATGTGCAAAAAGATAGATAAAGAGGGGGTTCATGCCAACCAATGCGAAGACCCAGATTCCTTTGGTATACTTTGCGACATCAATCAACCAATAGGAGAGGGCTAGTGCGATCAATGCGAACCCGCCACTGGCAAAAACAAAAGTAGGAGTGCATATTCTTTTGATAATGGGAATCCATGGATCCAGGGCAAAGCCCATCAAAACGCCAACAAGGCCTGCTATAACCAGGGTACGAATTTTCCTCATGGGTGTCCAACCATTCATTAAGATCATACCTGCCAATACACCCCAAATGGTATGGGCAGAGGTTGGAATTGCATTGAAGGCTACCCAGTGGCCACCGTTTAGCTGTCCCAAGACATAAAGATCAAACCATGCTCCAAAGTTATGATCAGCAATATAAGGCTGGTTGAAACCTTCGATGGGCCAAAGCTGGTACAATAAAAAAGAGAGTAAAATCAAGGCAAAGGAAGCAAGCAACTGCCATTTTACAGTCTTCCGCATTAGCAGGAAAGCAATCAGATAGGTGACAGAGAGCTGTGCCAATACATTGGTCATTCTAAAACCAATTTTACCCGGGCCTATGCAGTAAAGCGCCCAACCAAAGAAGAGCAGCCAAAATGATCTTTTCAAGGTGTGATGAAGGGTTTCATTCCAACTGTCTCCTTTGTTCCACCTCCGGGTGAAGGAAAAAGGCATGGATACACCAACAATAAACATGAAGAATGGCTGTATCAAATCCCAGAATCGCAATCCATTCCATGAATGATGTTCCAGTTGTTTGCCAATGAATGAAACAACAGTACCCTGGAAAAATGGATCAGTCAGGCTTTCGAACAAGCCGGAGAACTCTCCGATCAGTAGAAACATGGTTATGCCCCTGAAAAAATCAATGGAAAGAATCCTTTCATTTTCAGCTGTCAATTGAGCGCTGTTTGTCATGTTGTTTTGAGTTTGAGTAGTTAATGTGATTTGAAGAAACGATCAAATTTATAATTAATATCCGGTAATACCACCCTTGGGTGACAAATTGGCTGAAACCCGAAAATAGCAAAAGACGATTCCTGAAAATTGCATGATAAAACACAAAATCACAGGCTGAAAATTTTCTATAATTCTATATATTAAATATTTACAAATAATTATGCGGGAATTTGTATTTCACGTTTTACTCCTATCTTTGCAGGCTAAATATGGTGGCATTCCTGTCAAGCCGAAGTGCAACTGCCTGGTTCCAGGAAGCCAAAAACGACAAATTAATTCCAACAGAAATGAAATTTTTTCCTTTTTTTATGGCTTTGGTTCTTATTTTTTCCTCTTGCCTCAAAGAAAACAATCAGCCGGAGGATGATGATCAACTAATCAACAGTTATCTGGTTGCCAATAAGCTAACGGCAACAAAAGATCCTTCCGGATTGTATTACATCATGAACTTAACCGGTACCGGAACAACTCCAACAGCAACTTCAACTGTTGAAGTAAAATACAAGGGATCTTTGATCAATGGGACTGTCTTTGACCAGACTGCTGCAGATAAAACTTTTACCTATGCACTCTCCGGTTTGATCCTCGGCTGGCAGATAGGAATCCCCCTGATGAAAGAAGGTGGAAAAGCTACACTATTCATACCCTCCAGATTGGGCTATGGTAGTCAGAACTTGGGTACAATTCCTCCCAATTCTGTATTGATCTTTGAAATAGAACTGATCGATGTGAAATAACTTAAAAAAGGGAAGAGGAAAGCACTCTTCCCTTTTTTAATCCCTTTCAAAAAGCGTTTTATCTGCGCCACAAATCGGACAGGTCCAATCCTCTGGCAATTCTTCAAATTTAGTACCTGGTGCAATCCCCGAAATGGGATCTCCTTTTTCAGATTCATAGGTAAAATGGCACAATTGACATTGCCACAACTCATTTTGGGTGGTAACAAGCGGTATATTTTCCTGAATCAATGATTTATCAACATAAGTTGGTGCGTTTTTTGGAGAAAATCCTTTCATGACCTCACGGTAATAATTGTAGGTCAATGGCTTGATCTCCAATTTAACAAGATCTGACGCAATTGCCTCTCCAATGAACAACAAATGGCTACCGACATCAAAAGTCTCGGTGACCTTGCAATCAAACCAAGCCAGGGATGAATCCAACACTATGGGAGAACCAGTCTCACCAATAAAAAAATTGACTCCCTTGAACTTATCAATTTCCCTGCCACTGCGGTATCCAAAATCTCCGATCAAACCTGTTGATGCCTGCTCTCCCAAAACAGAAAAGGCAAATGCGCCGCTTTTCTTAATTATTTCTGCGGAGAAATTATCCTTGTTGCAACTAATACCAAACTTAGGAGGATTTGAGGTTACCTGAAAAACAGTGTTGGCTACATAGCCGGCTTTGGTTTCCTTGTACCTGGAAGTGACCAGGTAAAGACCATATGATACTTTAAAGAATGTTTCAAAATTAATCATGATTCGTCCTGTTTTAATTCAACACTAAAGGTGTCTTAAATATAAGCTAAATAGTTCTCATTCTACCTTTGCCAGGTAGAATCCCGACAAAAATCAGCATCCTTTTTGTTTTCAGGATGTTGCAGGCTACTGCCCAATTGAATTTGTGTTATAAAACATCTTTCTCACAAAGGGATAATTTTTAACTTTGTTCGTTATCGTACACGGAATATTGAGCTAACATACATTCATTAATAAAACTAATTCAAATGACCGACAGGAGAGAATTTATTCAAAAGTCTACAGTTGGAGCAGCAGCCATTGCCGCCACCAATCTGACATTCAGTGCAAAGAGTTATGGCCGGATTGTTGGTGCAAACGAAAAGGTAAGAGTCGGTGTAATCGGCTTTTCTGACCGGTTCAAAAGTGCTTTGTTTCCAAGTTTTATGGACAGTGCAAAGGCACATAACTTTGAGATCGTTGCTTTATCTGATCTTTGGAGCAAGCGCCGGGAAGAGGGGAAAACCTTCTTCCAAAAAAACGCCGGATGGGATATCGCCTTGTGCCGCAACAATGATGAGCTCTATGAAAGAAAAGACTTTGATGCTGTAATGATCAGTACTGCTGACTTTCAGCATGCGCTCCATCTGGCAGAGGCCGCAGAGCATAAAAAAGATGCCTATTGTGAAAAACCATTTGCTGAAACCATGGCTGACGCAAAGGCTGCCTTGAAGGCTTGTAATGCAAACAACGTAATTGTTCAGATTGGTTCACAGAGAAGAAGTACAGACAACTATATTGCAGCGAACCAATACCTGAATTCCGGCAAATTTGGAGACATCGTCATGGTGGAGATGAGTTGGAATGTCAACCAGCCAGGACGTTGGAGGAGACCTGCCGAAGTAAGTGCAATCAAAGAGGCTGATACTGACTGGAAACGCTATCAAATGAATCGTCCGGAGGTGGCATGGGATCCAAGAAAATATCTGGAATTCAGGCTTTTCTGGCCCTATTCATCTGGTATTGCCGGTCAGTGGATGTGCCATCAGATTGACACAGTACATTGGTTTACAGGATTGGCTCATCCTCGAAGTGTGGCTGCCAATGGTGGAATTTACCAGTGGAAGGATGGCAGGACCAACAAAGATACCTTGACTGCAGTATTTGATTATGGTGATGATAAAAAGGGATTTCAGGTTGTATATACCTCCAGATTCAGCAACAGTGCAGGTGGCACGAAAGAGTTGTACTATTCAAACGGCGGCATGCTTAACCTGGATACCAACAAGGTTACCTCGGAAGGGGGTTTACGTGAGAATGAAGCAAAAGCCATGGGGATGAAAGCGAACCTCCTTGAGAACTTTGAGCTTCCTCAAGTTGCCATGACTACCTCTGCTGATACCAGAAAAGACCCATCTACATCTGCGCACGTTCAAAATTGGATGGAGTGTGTCAGAACCCGAAAGAAAACAAATGCACCAGTCGAAGCAGGCTACAGTCATGCCATTGCAACCATCATGGCCAATGCCGCTGTCAGAACTGGTCTGCAGGCTACCTTTGATGAAAAATTGCAAGAGGTCATCTGTGGTGGTAAGGTATTTAAGTATTAATATCCCTGGAATTTAAAAGAGGCTGTCCCCTTTGTGGACAGCCTCTTTTTTTGTCTTTAGGCGAGATGGAGTGACATTGTTCAATTCACAACCAGAGCGGAGCAAGGTAACTTGAAATCAACAACCATTTATCTGCATGCAAAGGTTGATTCAATGAGGCCGAAAACCTTAAAATTTTTCTTCTGTTCCTTTAATCCTGTCTGAAAGAAAACCAAATAGGTCTTCTCAGAACAATTGAAGCAATATATCGTACCAGCAACCTTTGTCCCTTTCACGATCGCCTCATAAACAACTTTTCGGGCATCCATACTTCCAAACCTGCTATTCACTATTTCAGTAAATTCAATACCACTTTCCTGGTAAATTGATTCAGCCTTCATATTCTTTTGCTGGACCAAAAGTGTATTGATTGGATTTTCTTCCACATTGATGGTCACCAGGCTGAATAATCCAGTACCATTTGTGGTGTTACTTTCTGCTGAGTAATAGTATCCCTTATCGGGCAAAGATTCATCGGAGATCGTTTTCCAATCAACAGGTATGGAGAAAGAGACCCCATTTTTGAAATAGTTGAAAACTTTCTCCCTGCAAAATGAGTTTAACTGGGTAATCAAAAGGATAACAACAAGAAGCGCAATGCTACGACTTGTCTTTATGATCCGACTTGAAGAAAAGATACTTTTTTGAAAGAGGTAAAGCCTCATTATTCAACGACTTTAAAATGATCCTGATTTTTATCCAAAATCATTCTGTACCATGAATCAGGGTAGGAGGGATGCAATGGTTGAGCCGGCAACTTGCCATATTCATTCCTTTCAAATTGACCATCTTTCTCCTTCATAACATTTCCATCCTTGTATTTGATGATCAAATAGTGACCTAACTCTTTCCATTCTTTCACTGTTGTCTCCACCTGTTGGTCTGTAAATGCTGTCAAAGTTTTAATAGCGTTCACTTTGTCTCCTTTGTTCCAAAGACCAGCAGCTTTTTCATCAACCTCTTTGATGCCTGCTATAAAACTCTTCTCTTTTTTAACCTGAAGTTTTTGGACATCCTTGATCATGTCGTCATAACGCAGGTAACAAAGATTGGTTACCGTATTAAAAATCCAGAATGCTGCAGTTTCTGACCAGGTCAAAAAATCACCATTTCCCACCTTCACGGAATTGGGTACTTTGTTTATACCGCAATATACTGGCATATAACAGGTAGAATAGGCATCATCTACACCAAACCAGAGAATTCCGCCAATTGGATCGGGTAGCATGGGCCTGCATTGTGCTACAAATGAAAAACCAGTCTGCTGCGTAGAGATCGCACGTTCATGGCAATAGGCCACAGAGTCTACCTGCCAGGTCATTGGGCGCCAGCGGTATGGGAGTTTGTTGGGCCCGGCACCTAGATCTTTGGTCATATCAAGTTTGGTCCCTTCATAATGATCACGCATCATGCCCATCACATTTTCCAAAGTCAACAGGGCGTCGGGTTTAATCCAGAGCGGAATTCTATTGGTGGCATATTTGTTCTTATCATAGGTTATTTTACCCATTGCATAACTTTCATACTGCCCCATCTGCTTATTTACTTTGTTAAATCCAGCCCAAACCCTTGCATCGCAAAAACGCGCACCACCAAATTCAACCGGTGCATAGGTATCTGAAAAACTAAATTCATTATCCTGACCAGTAAACCAGCCTTTTGCCCTGGCAAATGAAATTACATCTTCCGAATAAATGCATTCGCTGGATTGGTTCAGGGGAAACTGGGTAATTCTGGCTTGATTGGCATGTCCAGAAATATAGCCATCCGGAATTTTCATGGCAACCCATACCGCTCCTTTTTGACCATCTCCTTTCCCAATCATTTCCAGGATCCAAACCTCTTCCTTGTCTGCAATGGAAAAAGATTCCCCACTGGAGGCATAGCCAAAGTCACGAACCATCTCGGTCATTACCTTTATGGCCTCCCTGGCATTTTTTGCCCGCTGCAATGTCATATAGATTAAACTTCCATAATCCACAAGTGCACCAGCTTGCGAAGCCAGCTCTTTCCTGCCTCCGAAAGTAGTTTCACCAATTGCAAGCTGGTGTTCATTGATGTTCCCTACTACCTGATAGGTATGTGCCACCTGTGGAATCTTTCCCAGGAATTTCCCGGTATCCCACTCATAAACATCCACAAGGGTTCCTGCTTTATAATTGGCTGAAGGCCAATAGTAAAGTTCACCATACAGGGTGTGGGAGTCAGCTGCATAGGTTATCATGGGTGTACCTCCAGCTGATGCACCCTTGGTTATTAGAAAGTTGGTACAAGCGTTAACCTGACTGGCTTGCAAAACACTGAAAATTAATGCTATGAATACTATTGTTTTCTTTATCATCCTTGGTTAAATTACTATTTTGACAAAAATAAAAAATTAGTTGATCAAATTTTGAAGGATCAAGATGCAAATCCCCTTTTTTTAATGAGTTTTATCATACTACAAGTGGATTAGAGATAAAATATGGCATTGTATTCAGCCCGGTTCTGCTTAGC
>CAZVTL010000044.1:16403-20349 GCA_964630075.1 uncultured Tangfeifania sp. | reverse complement strand
CCAAAAAACCCGGTCGCCACGTAACCCCGCGCCGCCTCGATCCGCGCGATATTCGGGGAGGTCGGCACCCACTTCAGCCCGGTATCCTCCCAGATCATGTCCTGCGCCCAGCCCTTCATCCGGATCACGGTGAGTCGGCAGGGCTTTTTGAGGTGCTTCGCATTGATCCATTGGGCGATCTCTCCGACGGTCAAGCCGTACACATAGGGGACGTCAAACTGCCCGATGAAGGAAGGGATCACCTCAGGACCCTGAGGCCGCGGCCCCTCCACGCGTTTCGCGCCCAGCGGATTGGGCCGATCCAGCACCATCACCTCCACGTCGTGTTCCGCCGCCTCCTCCATCACCAACCCCAGCGTGCTGATGTAGGTGTAAAATCGGCAACCAACATCCTGTATATCATACACAATAAGGTCCAGTTCCCCCAGCTGTTCGCTTGTCGGCCTGTTGTTTTTTCCATAGATTGAAATGATCGGAATCCCGGTTTTGGCATCCGTCGAATTTGAAATCTTTTCTCCTGCATCCGCCTCTCCGCGCAGGCCATGCTCCGGTGCGAAAAGCGCCTTAACGGTGATGCCATTGCCAACCAGAAAATCTACCAGGTGCTGGTTCCCAACGGTTGAAGTATGGTTGACCACCAATCCGATGCGCTTGTTTTTTAAAAGTGGCAGGTAATTTTCCGGTTGGTCTGCTCCACAAATAACCGGATTGTTTTGAGCCCGGGAATAGGTCGGGGAGATCAAAAGTACCAATAGAAACGCCATTAATATTGGCAACCTTCCGGGCAATTTTGACAGACAGCTAATAGCAGAGATTTCCTTTTCCATGGTGCGGTATTTTTTTGCTAAGATAGGGATATCATTGGGAAGAATGATTTTTGTCGTACCAATTTTTAGGGGTCAATTTTAATTTTGGATTTGGCAGGTTTTGGTTAGTTTTGGACTCAGTTTACCCATGCGCTCACCAGGATGTTAAAAATACTATTGCTGATATATTTCTTTTCAATCATGCTCTTGCCTTTGAGAGGTCAGCAAAAGGTATCACCATCCAAGTCGGTCAAAACTCCGGCCAAATCGGTCAAGGCTCCGGTAAATAGTGGAAAGCCTCCTGTCAAATCGGTTAAAGTAGCGGCAAAACCTGCCAAGGTTCAGGCGAAAGCCACCGTTGCAACACCCAATGGGATCTCTCCTGCACGAAACTTGCGGCTGGTGCAGCGGACGGAGGCCCAAAAGTCAATCGTTTTGTTGAAAAATGGGGACAACCTCTTGCCGCTTCAGCGGCTGGATACCCTCCGGATTCTGGTGGTTGCAAAAGGTTTGGATGGTGGAAATTCAATCAGTCAACTAATTGGCAGGTATCTTCGGGCTGATTGCATCTCCATGGAGACGGGCGACAAACCGGGTTCATTCCGGCGCAAACTGAAATCAGCAAATTACAACCTCGTTGTTTTTGCCATGGGTGATAAATTTCAAGATGAGCGTTCCAAAGATGAAAACTTAAACAGGGTGGATGAACTATCCGGATTGGAAACCAGACACGCTTTGGTGGAAGATGAAAGGGAAATGCTGGATGATTTCCCGTCGGGAACCCGCATGGTATACCTCCTTTTTGGCTCCAGGCAGTTTCTTTCCCACTGGTCGGCATCGGAAAGAGCCGATGCAGTGGTGGTTTCCGGAGCTGCAGATTACGACAGACTGGACCTTTCTTCGCAGCTTTTGTTTGGTGGATTCCCTGCACTTGGCAAGCTAACTTTCGATTTGACAAATTTCAGGTCTGGAGATGGGGTGGTGGCAGCACCGGCCGGAAGGCTTGGTTACATCCTTCCGGAGGAGATTGGTCTGGATTCCTTGAAGCTGGCCCAGAAAATGGACTCCCTGGTAAGAATCGGGTTGAAGGAGAAAGCCTATCCTGGATGCCAAATGTTGCTGGCGAAAAATGGAAAGATATTCTACCAGCGGTCCTATGGCTACCATACATATGGTCAGGCGGTTGCTGTTAAGAATGACGACCTTTACGATCTGGCATCCCTTACCAAGATTCTGGCGCCTGTTCCAGCCCTGATGATGCTGGCTGACCAGAAGAAATTTCTGGTTAACCGAAAGATGAGCGACTATTGGTCGGATTGGAAAGGGAGCAACAAAGAGGCAATTTTGGTTTCAGACATTCTATCCCACCAGGCCAGGTTAAGGTCCGGCGTGATCTTGTGGCCAAAAACACTGGACAACAGGGGTATTTACAAAGCTGACTTTTTGGCCACACAACCTACACAGGGTTTCGACCTGAGGGTATCGGAAGGACTCTACCTGGTCAACAGTTTCCCTGATACGGTATTCAAAGCCATCCACGATTCTCCGTTGCTCAAGACCAAAAAGTATGCCTATTCAGACCTTGGTTTTGTCCTCTTTCCGGAGGTAATTGAGAATCTGTCGGGAGAATCCTATCAATCTTTTCTCTACAGCAATATCTATCGGAAATTGGGCGCCAATACCTTGATGTTCAATCCCAGGAAGACAGAGCCCAAAGAGCGGATTGTCCCGACCGAAGAGGACCGTGCATTTCGTCGGGAGCTGCTGCAGGGATATGTACACGATGAGACCGCGGCCCTGCTGGGGGGAGTATCCGGCAATGCCGGACTCTTTGGTTCTAGCATGGATGTGGCAAAAGTCATGCAGCTTTACCTGCAGAATGGCCTCTATGGGAATGAAAGGTACATCTCTTCCGAAACACTGAAGAGCTGGACCAGCAGCCATCCACAAAAAACCAGCAACCGCAGGGGCTATGGTTTCGATAAACCGGCGATCCGGCAGAGCAGCCAGAAGGTCAAAGAGCGATATCCCTCCGGCAAAGTGTCTGAACAGAGTTTTGGCCATTCTGGCTATACAGGTACTTTTACATGGGCAGATCCTGCAACCGAGTTGCTTTTCGTCTTCCTTTCAAACAGGGTCTTTCCAGACCGCGACAACCAACGAATCAACAAGCTGAAATTGCGCACCTTGCTGTTGGATAACCTGGTTAAAATGGCGGGAGAACCGGCAAAACCCTCCAAATAAGTTGATCCATAAACAATTTACCGGTCTCCGGAAAAGATGGTACTGTCCGTCTCCTTTACAGATCATCCAACCCTTTTGGCGATGGAAATCGCAGGGTGCATTCAAAATAAATATGTTTTATAACAGTTAATTTTGAAGGCCAAGCCTGTTCTAATTAATTCTGTGTATATCAACAGGTAAAAGATTCGTTGCCGGCAGAAAAATGTTAAAAAAGCTAAATTTCAACATTTGGATTCCAAATGGCGTAACAGTCGTGTAACAACTTTGAACTATTAATGTTAATTTGGCTGAACTGAAAGATAGAGGATGACAACCAGGAGGTCTGGAAATCGATTGGAATAACCTCTTTTTTAACAGGTTAAAAAATTTTGAGATAATTTGTACAAAATAAAAAAATATCGTTATTCCTTAAGCATTATTTATTAACTTTTTAAAAACCAATACAATGACTGAAAAAATAACATTTAACGAGTTAAGAAAAATTAAAGACACTTTGCCTGACGGTTCAATGCACCGCATCGCTGATGAATTGGGATTGGATGTCGAGACCGTCAGGAATTATTTTGGTGGAGCCAATTATGCCCATGGAAAAAGTGTTGGCATGCACATCGAACAAGGTCCCAACGGGGGTATCGTTTTGTTGGATGATACCACAATTTTGGAAAAAGCCCAGGAGATTCTTCACGGTCACTGATTCCATTCATGAATTAATTTTTATACCGCTGCCCCTTTTTCGGGGCAGTTTTTTTAACCCAAAACCCTTCATCTTATGCGCAAATTGCTAACCATTTTGGTATTGGTGCTACCGATCCTGGTAATTGCCAAACCCAAAGAAGTAAAACTTTTCAATGGCAAGAATCTTTCCAATTGGGAGATTTATGTAAGTCCCACTGCTC
>CAZVTL010000044.1:0-16393 GCA_964630075.1 uncultured Tangfeifania sp. | reverse complement strand
CAACTCCGGCCGAACCACTTTTTAGTGTGGTACCGGTGAACGGGGAGAACCTTTTGCACATCACTGGTGAGATAAATGCCTCCCTGGCCAGCAAAAAGGAGTATGAAAACTACCATCTGCGACTGGTATACAGATGGGGTCAGAAGGTTTTCAAACAGTTCAACTCAGGTATCTTGTACCATAGTTATGGCCCTTTTGGTGAGGGACTCGGAGTTTGGATGAGCGCTCATGAGTTGCAACTATGTACGGCCAAAATAGGGGATTCCTACTGTATGGGAAACAGCTATTTTGAGATCCCTTCCAACAAGGAGGCGGATGGCAAGAGTTTTCGTTACGCCAAAGATGGTGTCATGAACAAGTTTGGTGTTAACCTACCTGCCAAGAACTGCATGAAAGCATCGGACCATGAAAAGCCGGCAGGAGAGTGGAATGTGGTTGATCTCTATTGCTTTGGCCGCACCTCCGTACACATGGTGAATGGAACCGTCAACATGGTCAATTACAATTCAGGGCGAATTGAGAAAGATGGAACTGTATTGCCGCTCACAAAGGGGAAGATCCAGATTCAGTCGGAAGGTGGGGAACTTTACATTCAAAGTATCACGCTCGTACCTATCAAAGAGATACCGGCGGAACTTTTGTCAAAGTAATTGCTTCCTGTTGGAGCCAAAAAAAGGCGAAATTCATCGAATTTCGCCTTTTTTTGGCTCCAACTAGGGAAAAATATATCGACTTGTTTTTGCTGGTAAGAATCGGACTGTTTCGTAAATCGCCTGCTGCCATGCGTTTCCCTAAACTATGCTACCAATTGTGCTATTCCAGTTTGTCAAAAGTCAGAATAATCTGTAGGATGAAGCAATACCTTGACCGATTTGGAAACCGTATTCTTGTATTCAGGCAGGGCTGAGAGCTTTTTCCATACCGGACTATTCCTGAAATCATTCCAGCGTGCATCGTGGGTGGTCATGTCGGCAAAAGTGGTCATGTACATCAGGTTGGGCATCGTGCTGCCTGAAATAACCTCTGCATAGAAGAGTGCGTTAAAGTCAAGACTTTTGAAGAGTGCAACCTCTCCACCCTGGTTGAACATTTCTACCTTCTTTTTGTAAAGGTTTTCAGTACCGCCTTCATAGCTTCTCAATTCATAAATCCTTTGCGATGGAGGAGTTGGGAAGGAGGGGATGGCATAGGAAGGTTGTTCCGTAAAAGCCTTCATCAGGATGGACTCTTTCCGGGTGTAGGGAGGCTGATCGAATGGCGCACCAAGGAAATCAATTCCGTCTTTTTGATAAATTGCGTCATTGTCAAGGGCATCCATGGTTTTGGCAAAATGGTCCAGAGAGGTAAAAGGAATCCATACATAGATAAACTTACCTGCAAAGGCAGTATCGCTCTCGATTGGTTTAAAAACACCGGCCTTTTTAATGCCAGCCTTGTGCAAGGCAGGAAGATAGGCGCCTTTCAAAAACTTGTCTACTTTTTCTTCCTGCACTTTTCCGCTGATCCGGTAGACCTGGATCTGATAATAATCGCGGGATTTGGCAAGGAGTGAGCTGGATTGTGCCAGGATAAATAAAACAACTAGCATCAGCTGAAGGGTTGACTTTCTGTTTGTTGGTTGGGAAGTTCTCATAATGATCTGATTGGTGTGAAATATGAAGTTTTGAAAATTAGTGCTTATCCTTATTTTATTCTGCTTGATTTGTCGCATTGATCGATCTTGTCTGATTGTGCTTCAGCCAATTGTACAGATGTTATTGTAGGCAAAAGGCTGGTAAATTTAACAAATTTTAATTTTATTTTTGCCTGCAATAGGTTCAATGATCAATTGTCGTGAAATCATTTTGTGATTGGCAAGGAAACCCTGAACCAACGCGCACAATGGATTTGGATATCTCTCCTTGTGTTTGGTGTATTTTTATATTAACAGTCATTGTTTTAACCAATAATTCTGCCATGAAAAACATGCTATTGCTACTCGCCTTCCTCCTGCTCCTGAGTACTGCCGGTATAAGTCAATCGAAGAACTATTTTTCTTCTGGTGGCGAAATGCTCTTCTCTTTTGCCAATGTCAAAGACAATGGACAGACACCGGGCTCTATCCTAAGATGGTCACCGGTTTTCAACCTGCAATCCATGTACAACCATGATATGAGTCCAAAAGTCGGACTGTTTACCGGTTTGGCCTTAAGAAATGTTGGCTATATCTACGATAATTTCAAAATCAGGGGACAAGGCGGAGCTGCCGACTTTGTGGTAAAGAAAAAGTTCAGATCCTACAATGTAGGTGTCCCGGTAGGTCTTAAAGTTGGGAATCTTGAAAAGACCTTCCTTTATGCCGGTTATGAAATAGAACTACCTGTCCTTTACAAGGAAAAAACCTTCGACAAAGGGGATAAAATTGACAAAATAACCGGATGGTTCAGTCCCCGGCAAGTGTTGTTTCAACATGGCTTTTTTGTGGGATTCCAGTTTCCGCATGGTTTGGATTTGAAGTTTAAATACTACCTGAGTGAGTTTCACAACCAAAACTATACCGACAGTCAGAACAACAAGCCTTACGATGGATTGAATTCACATGTTTTCTATTTTTCACTGAGCTGCTATGTTTTTAAGAATTTCGACCTGTAAATAGCGTTCCTCCGATGATTTTCCGTTTGGGTTGAAGGGGTGCAGACTATTGAAATTTGATTCTACTCATTTATAAACTTCCAATTTTCCCCATGCTTCCAGGTAGGAATTGATTGGCTGCAAGGATGAATGTGCAACTATCCGGTTTGAACTTAAATATGATCGTGTGAAACCCTCATGCACTAACATTCACAATATAGCATGTAAATTGCTGGGAGGGTTCCATGCGTACGTTCTGATGTTCAATAATTAATACTGTTATTTGCGGATGAAAGAATGGTTTGACAAGCTTAAATTGGGAAAGATAGTCCGGTATATCCTGCGGTTCTCTCTCGTGGTTTTCTTGCTTTGTCTGCTGTTGATGGCAGCCGTCAACCTGCCTTCTGTCCAGACTTTCCTGGTTGGCAAAGTAATCAAAGGTATCAGGGAAAAGAGTGGAACAATGCTCGGTTTGCAGGCAATAAGGGTCTCTTTGCCAAATACCGTGCAGATCGACAACCTCTATGTTCAGGATCAGAACAAGGACACTTTGGTCTATCTGGGTTCACTAAAGGTAAAAATCGGTCTCTTTAAATTGTTTAGCAACAAGGTTTCCATTCAAAGTGTGGATATTGAAGAGGCCGTAATAAATGTCAGTCGGAATGATTCAACTGCTGCGTTTAACTACCAGTTTTTACTCGATCATATTGTGAAAAGTGGGGAGGAGCAAAAACCGGATAGTACCCAGTCATCAGCATCCAAATGGATCATAGAATTGGATGAGATTCACCTTAGGCAAGTTCATCTTGGCTGGTCGGATCAAATGTCCGGACTACAAGCGGGGGTTCATTTGCAAGAGTTACATACCTCATTCAGAGCGTTCGATCTTACAAGGCAGCTGCTCTCCATCCGTCGGATTGAAACAAAAAATTGCACGGTAAAGGTTGCTTTGACCCATCCTTCAATTGGAAATCAACCCAACATTTTGCAAAGTACAGCGACTCGGCCACCGGCACAGCAGAATGCTGCTGAGCTTGGGACAATCGGTTTTCCGGACTGGAATATCCATGTTGATCAATTGCTGTTGGAGAATAGCCATGTACGTTACGATCAGTGGGAGATCCCCGCAATGTCCAAAGGGTTGGACTTTAACCACCTCTGTCTTACCAGCCTGAATGCCGGATTGCACGATCTGCGGATCTCACGGGAAGGAGTCTCTGCATCCCTCGATCGGTTGGATTTCGGGGAGCAAAGTGGCCTGCAAATCAATAGTCTGCAGGGTGAATTTGAACTTTCGGAAAAGAGACTGAAGATTTTCGATCTGTTGCTGAAAACACCTTCGAGCCTTGTAAGTGGCAATACCAGGCTGGATTTTTCCTGTTTTGGTGAACTAACCTCAAATATTGGGAATTGTAACCTGATGGCCGATTGGAAGGAGGTCAGGATGGGTGGCAAGGATCTTCTCCTCTTTCTTCCCGAACTACAGACCAACGCCTATTTCAAAATGGCAGAGCAGAAAGGGATATTGCTTTCAGTTGCAGCAGAAGGAGCGATCAATGCACTTGATATCAATAAGATTGAGCTCTCCCTTTTGTCAGCATCCAGGCTGCAGGCTCATGGGAAAATCAAAGGCCTTCCGGATTACCGGAAGATGGAACTGGATGTCTCATTGGATCAGCTTGCTACCTGCAGGGAGGACCTCTCGTCCATACTGAATCCTTCCTTGATTGGCAGTATCCAACTTCCCGGAGTGATGCACCTGAGCGGGCATGCAGTTGGGAACATTGATGCATTGAGGGCAGATGCATCATTTTCATCTTCCTTTGGAGGTTTGACAGCAACCATCCTATACGGTCGACCAGCAAGAAAGGGTGAAGATAGCCTTGAGCTGGGATTCACCCTCGACAAAATCAATGCAGGAGCTTTTTTGGGCAATGGCATGTTGGGCAATATTACAGCTTCAGGCAAAGTATCCGGAAGCGGCATTACCTCTGGCAACCTTTCTGGTAGGGGAGGGATAGAAATTCAACTGGCACAAATCAACAATTACGACTACACCAATCTCACGGTTGACAGCAGGATCAGCAACAAACAGGTGAGGATCGTTGCCAGTTCAAAGGATCCCGGACTCCAGTTCAATCTAAGGGCAGAAACCGATCTTGGAGGGGTAAGTAAGCAGTTGTCGGCCCAACTGGAGCTGGCAAGGATGGATCTGCAGGTATTGAATCTCTCGGATCGTAACCTGATTCTCCATACGGACCTTTCTGCCAAAATGAGTTATCTGAACTTCAATTCGGCCGAAGCAACCATTGATCTGAAAAACACCCGGCTGTTGGATGCCGGTAAGCCATTGAATCTGGAGATGATTCAACTTCATGCCCTTGCTACTCCCGACAGTTTAAGGTTCCGTCTAAAATCGGATTTGGCGGAAGTAGATATTTTCGGGAAGGGGGATCCAGCAAAACTGCCCGCAATTTTTCAGGCTGCCTGGCATAAGTATTTTGGAATCCCCGGAACGGGTGAAGAATTTCCTGGCTGTCATCTCAGCCTGCAAGCAAAAATCAAGGCCAGGAATATTGTCCAAAATTATTTTCCGGAAATTAAAAAATTGGACATCAGTGATTTATATGGTGATTACAATAGCTCAAACAACCAATTGTCGCTTCATGCAAAGATCCCTGTCATCGAATACGGCAAGCTGCACCTTGACTCACTCACGTTGGCCATTGTGGGCGAGAAAGAGACACTTTCAATGGATCTTGGATTGCTCCAGCTAAGGTATGACAGTTTGATGATAAGCAATTTGGCGCTCAAGGGGAGCATGGTGGAAGGATTGATCCACTCGCATTTTTCCGTTTCCGATTCCACCGGGAGGCCCAAATACCTGTTGGCAAACGAGATTAAATTGAAGCCGGATACTTTTGCCATTGGTTTTCTTCCGGAAGGTTTGTTGCTGGATGGGGAGACCTGGAAGAGCGTCAATGGCAATCTTTTCAGATTAGAGAGGGGAGTAGTATCCACCCGGCAATTCAATTTTTCAAACCAGGGGCAGTCTTTCGAATTGATCGCCCAGGGGGAGAACAGCAAACTGGTCTTTAAGGATTTTGAGTTAAGCAATCTTTCAAATGTGGCAAGTTACAAGGGGAAGCAAAACATATTGAATGGAGTCCTCTCCGGGGAGCTCTCCATGTCGCGGGCGGGAGGAGTACCAAACTTCCATTCGGATCTCTCCGTCCAACAGTTTGCCCTCCTTGACTCGGTGATGGGTACCATTAAATTTGCTGCTCAATCCAGCAATGAGAGGTTGACACTCCATGCAAATATTGAAAACAACAAGAATCGGATGACCCTGACTGGCCACATAGACCAATATTCAAGTGCTCCCACGCTTGACCTGAAAACAGAACTGCGAATCAATGAACTGCAGCACTTTGAAAAATTGTCATTGGGAACACTTTCGCAAATGGGCGGCAAAGTGAAGGGAGATCTCTCCATCCAGGGATCTCCGGACAAACCGTTGATGGAGGGACTTTTGGATTTTGAGCATACTGTATTCAATATCAATTCTTTGAACTTGTTGGCGAAACTCAACAAGGAGCGTGTATTGATCGACAGCAAGGGCTTTCATTTTAATGCGTTTGAAGTAGAGGACGGACGTGGCAAGCGGTTGGTCGTGGATGGGGACCTTTTGACCAATTATTCTGATCTCTTTCAATACAACCTTCACATTGTCTCCAAAGATTTCCAACCTGTTAACAGCACTCCAGCCGACAATCCGATCTTTTTCGGCAAGTTGGAAATGGACAATGACATCTGGATCACCGGAGATCTTAACCGTCCAAAGATTGAAGCCGATGTTCGCATCAACAGCGCTACAAATCTGACTTATGTTTTACCGGGAGATGAATTGAAGCTGGTCTCTTCCGACGGTATTGTCAAATTCAGGGATGCTACCAATCGCTCTGACACCACCGAATTGGCCGGACATGCAGCTTATCTTTCGGATTCGATCATCTCCAAATTCTCTGCGCTGGATCTTAAAATGAACCTGGAGATAAGTCCAGATGCCAAGTTTCGATTGGACATTAATCCGAAATCGGGAGATTTCTTGACAATCAGTGGCAGTGCGAAACTTAATATTTCATCTGATGTATCAGGAAATCAATCTGTCACAGGTATTTTTGAGGCAAAATCAGGAAATTACCAGTTGTCATTCTTTGGATTGGTTAAAAAGAGCTTTGCCATATTGCCGGGAAGCAGGATTGCATGGTCGGGTCGGCCAATGGATGCGGAGGTTGACATTACGGCTGGCTATTCCGTAAGAACCTCCTCCGTGGCACTCGTCAGCAATGAAGTTTCCGGGATGAGCGAGGCAGAGAAAAATGTTTTTAAACAGCGGCTTCCCTATGAGGTCAAGCTGCACATCAGGGGTTTCCCAAATAAGCCGGAGGTCAACTTTGAGCTGGATTTGCCGGATAGCTACAGGGCTGAATACCCTGCTGTGGCTTCCAAACTTGATCGGCTAAATACAGCGGAGTTGAGCTCCGAATTAAACAAGCAGGTCTTTGCCCTGCTGGTAACAGGCAGTTTTATTTCGGATGGATTTGATGCCGGTTCGGCAGGTACCGCCTCTGAATTTGCATCGACTACTGCCCGTAACAGTGTGAATGGCATTCTAGCCGATCAGCTGAACAATATCTCCGGCAAATACATCAGCAATGTGGACCTGAATTTTGGATTGACATCCTACGAGGATTATAAAGGTGGAGGTAGTGATACAAGAACGGAATTGGATGTCCAGCTGTCCAAGAAATTGTTCAACGACCGCTTGACAATTGAGGCCCAGGGTTCTTTTGACCTGTCGGGTGACAGGAAGAATACCGGTTCATCCAACGAAAGAACGAATGGGGAGGTGGGGGTAATCTATCAGCTGACTCCGAGCAATGAATACAAGCTAAAGGTTTATTTCAAAAATATTTACGATCTTTTTGAAGGAGAACTTACCTGCAGCGGCATGGCCCTGATCCTGGAGAAGGAGTATGAAACCCTTCTCAGGAAAGAACAGCAGGAGAAGGCTCGGAAAAAGTTTATTCAAAAGTACTTCGTGAAATAAGTTCCAGATACAATTTAATGTCGTAGTTAGATGTCTCTCCTTCCCGCTTACTTGCCAATGGTATCACGCAAAGCACGCAAGGATCGCAAAGAAAAAAATACGACATTTACATTTGTGCATTGCTTAAGAGTTCTATCATCAGAAATTTGAAGATTGCTGCCGGGATAGAAATATAAAAGTTGACTATGGGTTATAAATGGCACAGGCGAAATTGGGTGTTCACTGAGAAAGTTGCTATTCTTGGCCTCTTCCTCGCAAATGGAGGGAGGTTCATTCGTTATATGCATAGATGGATTCTTCTCTTGGATCTCCGAAGGGTTGGACCGATGCTTGCCGGATTTTTGTGGACCCAGCTCATCTTGACGGGATGTACGGGGCTCAGGCATTTGGAAGAGAATAATTATCTCTATACAGGTTATTCGATAAAAATCGATTCTACTCAACTGCTTGCTGATCCAACCGGCACCCTCGCTGAACTGAAATCGCTGATTGACCACAAACCAAACCGGAAAATATTGTGGATGCGTCCCTCCTTGTCTCTTTACAACCTTGTACCCGAGCCCAAAAGGGACAGCTCTTTTCGATATTGGTTGAAATACCGGCTGGGTGAACCACCGGTCCTTCTCTCCGGTTTTAATCTTAAAAACAGCGTTGCGGCTTTTGAAAACAGGCTTCACAACAGGGGGAATTTCAAGGCGCATGCCAATGCAGAGGTCTATTACAAGGGAAGAACGGCCAAAGTGCGATTTGCAGTGACACCCGGCACGCCTTATATCATCAAAAGTGTGACCTACCCCAAAGGAACGCAGGGTATTGTGGTGGATATTCAGCAACAGTTTGGCGGATCACTCCTCAAACCAGGCGATATTTACCTGCTGAGGAATTTTGAGATGGAGCGTAAACGGATTGACGAGGCGCTCAAGAAGGTTGGATATTACTATTTCAATGCAGACTATCTTCTTTTTCAGGCAGATACCATCCCGGGAATAAATTCCATGGATGTGACCCTCACCATCAAGCCTGAAACTCCCCCAAAGGCAATGACTGCTTACAAATATTGCCAGGTTTACATCAATGATGACTACCTGCCTGGCAATTACCACCCCGATACGACAAAAATAGGTGGTGTGTTTTATCTCTCCCTGGAGAAAAAAGTAAAGCCCGTTACCCTTTTGAATGCCATATTTTTTGAAACGGACTCGCTTTATTCCATTTCTGACCATTACAATACCTTGCGACAATTGATGGGGATTGGTATATACAGATATGCCAATGCCAGATTTGAGCCTGTGGATAGTCTGGGAAACAGGCTGAATGTTCACCTCTACCTCAAGCCTCACAAAAAAATATCCCTCAGTGCAGAGTTGAACGGAACCGTCAAATCCAACAATTTTGCCGGACCAGGTCTTAATTTGATCTACAAAAACAGAAATGCATTTCATGGGGCAGAATTGCTGACCGTTACCATGGGGGAGAGTTTTGAAACTCAGTTCAAGGGAGATTCGAAAGGACAAACCTCCTTTCATACCCTGCTGGATGCCACTTTAACCCTTCCGCGGGTCGTGCCATTTAATTTTGTGAAGCAAATTTCAAAATCCTATGTCCCAAAGACCACCATTTCCGCCGGATTTGGCATGTTTTCGAGGGTAGATCTCTATCGGCTGAACTCATTCAACACAACCTTTGGATACAATTGGCGACCCAATGCCAAGTATACCCATACCGTTAAACCATTTGAGATCTCTTATCTACGACTGGCCAATTCGACGGAAGCCTTTGAGGATTACCTGCAACAAAATCCTACGGTGCGCAAAAGTTTTGAGGAGCAGTTTATCCTGGGTGGGAGTTACAGCTTCACCAACAACAATATTTTTCCCGCCGGGAGCAGGCATGCCTTGTATCTGGGTGAATCAATAGACATTGCCGGCAACCTTGTCGGTGCCCTGACATCGGCAATTCAGGGTCAAAGGCCGGATAAGCAGAATCCATACAGGCTGATGGGATTACCCTATGCTCAGTTTGCTAGGATTAAAAATGAACTGAGATACCTGTATAATCCGGGGAAAAGATACCAGCTTGCAGCACGCATTATTGCTGCCGCCGCACTGCCATATGGCAATTCAACCACCATCCCCTACGTTCGTCAATATTTTGTTGGCGGAACCAACAGCATCCGTGCATTCATTGCCAGAGCCCTGGGCCCCGGCACCTACAAACCGGATGCAGCAGGAGATCAATACATCGATCAGGCGGGGGATATCAAACTGGAGACAAGTGTGGAGTACCGCTTCGACATTTACCGTTACATGAAAGGGGCCTTGTTTGCCGATGCCGGTAATATTTGGCTTGTCAATGAAGATCCGCAACGCAGTGGAGGCAAGTTTAATCCAAATACTTTTTACCGTGAGATCGCGGTTGGTGCCGGCGCCGGTTTGCGCTTCGACTTTAGCTACATCATTGTTCGGCTGGACTTGGCCATTCCATTGTGCAAACCCTATCTTCCGCAGGGAAATCGCTGGGCAATTAACCAGATAGACATGGGCAATCCCGTCTGGCGCAAGGAGAACCTTGTTTGGAATTTTGCCATTGGTTATCCTTTCTGAAGCCACGAATCCGGCTGGTACTCGCCGACTGAATCCTTTTTTGGCTCAGGATAAGATCTTATTGCCCCAATTTAAATACCAATCCTCCTCCCAGACCAAATTGGTACATGGTGGAATAGGAATTTACCCCTGCTCCGACGCCTCCGGTTCCAAAATAGAAACCACCCCCAACCGATTGTACAGCTGAAAGCAATGATGCCTGCAATTTAATGCCCACGCTTTCATTCAGCCAGATGTTGGTCCCTGCTTGAAGGGTCCAGGCAAATTTCTCCTGGCTTGAATCAGTGTCAGGCGTTGGATTTTTGATGCCGATCAGGGCTACACCCAATCCAGCACCAACAAAAGGTTCTATTTTCTCATTGTCGAGCACAAAATAGCGGTTGGAAGAGAGCAGGATGTAGTTGATCCCCAATTCAAAATCGTTGTGCTTTGTCAGGATTCCATTGGAGTAATCCATGGGTGCAAGGGCATCCTGGCGAAGGTATTTTATTTCAATACCCTGACCATGTGCAGCCATAAATTCGATTCCTCCTCCCCATTGGAAACCTCCCTTGATTGCTCCTTCGAAGTAAGGTCCACTGCTGTAATAGGATCCCACATGGTTGTCGTCAAATAGGTAGGATGTATAGCCATTTAACCGGATTTTCTGGGCCGATAGGGTTATGGATGTCACAACAATGGCTAATGCTAAAAAAAGTAACTTTTTCATGGATAATGCAACTTTGTTTATTGTTTTTTGGCTAAAATATGGAACTGAAACTGCTGTTTTGTTTCGGACGATCAAGGAGTCTGCATTTTTGCAAGGTCAAATCCCAGGACGACCCCAACACCAAACTGAAAAATTGCGGTATAATCTGGCGCTATGAAGGTGATCCCGGTATCTTCCCAGTAATCCGATCCAAAGCTGCTGATCATGGATTGGAAATAGCCGTTGAAGTTGACTGAAAAAACAGGCGTCGCTTTAATCTTGACCCCCAGTTTGCCACCCCACGCAAATTTCCACCTGGTATGCTCCCTGTGTATCAATCCCAATCCAGCCTCCAGTCCTGCATAAGGAGTAATTTTCGATGCAGGGTTCTTTCCAAAGTAGTTCGTCACCCCAAACAAAACATAGTTGAGTGTGCCACGATCATATTGGTATGGAATTTGGACATCCGTGTTGGTATACAATGGAAACTCGGTGGCCAATCTAAGGTATTTCAACTCGAAAGATTTGTTGGCCATGGGAAAGAATTCCAATCCGGCTCCCCATTGAAATCCCTGGTTCACCTTGGCATAGGTATCGTCAAAATGTACTTTGTCTGTGAAACTCTTGCTGGTATAGGTGTTCAGAAGCAGGGAGCCCTCCTCCTGCGCATTTAGGGCAACCCAAGATATAAGCAGAAAGAGGGTCAAAAAGGTTTTCTTCATCGTCGAATTTATTAACGGGATTCATCTATAAAAACAGCACTTTCAGCTGGAGTAACTTTCCAACGCCTTTTATAACGATTCCGATAGGTTTTGGTTACTGTATGTGGAATATTTTGTCAGGAAGGAGCTATTACATGTTTGCATGGTTTGTCTAAATATGCCACATTTTTTTTTATTGTCTCATGTTGTGTTACATTTGCACAAAGGTGATTCCGACACAAATTGCAGACCAATGTCTACAGGTATTGTGAAGTCATTCTTGAATTGGACATTCAAATTTCAGCTGTAATACCCATGATTGGGAATCACCAACCGGGATGATAACAAGCCCAGTGGTACTCCAAGTGGCAACTAAAAAAACAAATTTTAAGTACATGAAAAAGCAGATCGCACTTTTATTTATATTGGCGCTGACGCTGGCCGCCTGCAAAACGCCACAGCGTGTTACAAGCACCTGGGTCAACAAGGAGGCGCTCCCAAGAGGTCCTTACAAATCCATCATGGTCATTGTAATGGCCAAGGACATCTCAGCGAAGTTTACCATTGAGAAACGGTTGGCAGCCCTAATAAGCTCTCGCGGACAAAAAGTTGTAGAGAGTGGGGATGTTTTTCCGCCCTCACTTGCGGGCAATTCGAAAGAATCGAGGGAGATCCTGAAAGCTGCCATCGCCAGAACCGGATGTGATGCTGTTTTTACAATGGCTGTACTGGATGTGAAAACGGAGAAAAACTACCAGCAATCCTCCTTCCTCTCCCCGGTCTCCATGTATGATTTCTATGGAAACTATGGCAGTTATTATGCCTACCGTTTGGATCAGGTCTATGCGCCGGGATACTATACCGAAAACAAAACCTACTTTCTGGAGACCAATTTTTATGATTTGAAGGATGACCTGCTACTTTGGTCCATCCAGTCTACCGCCTGCAATCCAAAGGATCTGGAGAAATTTTTCAAGGATTATTCCTCGGTTATCTTTACAGAACTGAAGACACAGGGTCTTCTGGCTAAGTAGTCAGGGAGTGGCCTGTAAGTCAGCTCGTTTTAACAAAATTGCAAAGTTTTAAATTTCGCTCATATGGCACAAATCATCAATGATATTTCGCGCACTTTCAATGAATATCTGCTGATTCCGGGACTCACCCCCAAAGATTGCACTCCGGACCGGATCAACCTGAAGACCCCGTTGGTCAAGTTTTCCAGGGGCAGTACATCGCCGATCGTTTTGAATATTCCTTTTGTATCCGCCATCATGCAGTCAGTTTCGGATTCAAACATGGCCATTGCCTTGGCAAGAAACGGAGGATTGTCTTTTGTATTTGGATCCCAATCCATTGAAGACCAGACCGACATGGTGCGCAAGGTGAAGAAATTCAAGGCTGGATTTGTTGTAAGCGATGCCAATTTGAAGCCGGATCAAACCTTACGGGAGGTTATCGACCTGAAAAATACCAAGGGGTTTTCCACCATTGGGATTACAGACGACGGAACTTCGGGCGGAAAATTGTTGGGCATGGTTACCAGCAGGGATTATCGTCCGACCAGGGATAGCCTGGAGATGAAGATTGAAGATTTTATGACCCCCTTTTCCAAACTGGTAACCGGGAGGTACGGAATAAGCCTGGATGAGGCCAACGACATCATTTGGGAGAACAAGGTCAATACGCTTCCGATCATTGATGACCAACAATGCCTGAAGTATTTTGTGTTCAGGAAAGACTACGACAACCACCAGAACAACCCGGACGAATTGCTGGATTCTCACAAAAGGTTGCTGGTCGGTGCAGGTATCAATACACGTGACTATGCCGAACGAATCCCGTCATTGGTGGAAGCCGGAGTGGATGTGCTTTGCATTGATTCGTCCGACGGATTTTCCGAATGGCAGATGGAGACCATCCGGTTTGTCCGTAACAATTACGGCGACAAGGTAAAGATTGGGGCCGGCAATGTGGTAGACCAGGATGGCTTTAATTATTTGGCCGATGCAGGTGCTGATTTTATCAAAGTAGGCATTGGCGGTGGTTCTATCTGCATCACGAGGGAGCAGAAGGGCATTGGCAGGGGACAGGCATCGGCCCTGATAGAAGTGGCCAAAGCAAGGGATGACTATTTTGCCACACATGGTGTATATATTCCGATCTGCTCGGATGGCGGGATCGTGCAGGATTATCACATGGTACTCGCACTGGCAATGGGGGCCGATTTCATCATGATGGGGCGTTACTTCGCCAGGTTCGATGAAAGTCCGACCAAAAAACTGATCGTAGGTGGGAATTATGTGAAAGAGTATTGGGGGGAGGGTTCCAACCGTGCCAGAAACTGGCAGCGGTACGACATGGGAGGCAAGTCGTCCCTGAAATTTGAGGAGGGTGTGGACAGCTATGTTCCTTATGCCGGTAAGTTGAAAGACAACCTGGATGTAACCCTGGGCAAAATAAAATCCACCATCTGCAGTTGTGGTGCCTTTTCGATCCCGGAGTTGAAAGAGATTGCAAAAATTACCATGGTATCATCTACCGGGATCATCGAGGGGGGAGCACACGATGTCATCCTGAAGGAGACCAAAACAGACAACTAGGGGGAATCATCATGAGAAAAGTAATCAACGCAAGAATCACCGTTCAACCGGAGGCAGTCGCAGAATTTCTAGAGTATGCCCGGGTAATTGTTGTGGCAAGTAACCTGGAAGCGGGATGCCTAGTCTACAATCTATACCAGGAGGTCGGAAATCCTTCGGCTTTCATTTTTTACGAGGAGTATGTAAGCCAGGAAGCTGTTGACTTCCACAATTCTACCAGCCATTTCAAAACATTCATAAGTCAGATCACTGACCTATTGCAGGGCCATCCGGTGATCGAAGTTTTTTGATTCGCAGGAAGCAGTTATGCACCAGCCAGATTTCTAAAAACCTGACTGATAAATAATTTTTTATCAGCTATTTCTCAAGAATTGAGAGAGACATTCATTGACAAGAACAAGCAGTGAGTATGAAGAACAAAAATGGCAGGATGTCTTTGTCCAGCGTTTGGATCTATATCCTTTTGACTTCTTTTCTATTTTCGTGTTGCCGCAGCAATTGGAATGTTCCTTCGGATTATGTAGGAAAGTGGGAAACAAGGAAGGAGAAAATCACGGTTCGTACCAAATCTAAGAATGAACCATTTCGCTTTACTGCTGATTCTGCTTCCGTTACAATCATTATTCAGGAGGATAAAACGGTCAGTGGTACGATTGGTTTGGCGGAATTTACCCATGCAAGATTAAAGAAAAATACAACTTTACCCTGGGAAACAGGCGTCGAGTATATCATAGAATGTGGGTCGATAGGGAATATATTCCACGATGATCCTTTGGATCACAAAGAGGTTGAAATATGGTTTGCACCCATACAATCAGATGGGATAAGTAACTCAGAACTTCGATATACAGATGGGATGGCACATTTCCCAATGGCTCGGCTTTTATTTGTGAAAGTTAGAAAATAGGATACCTGCAATACTGGGCACAAAGGCTTTGTACAATAGGGGTTTATGTAGTAGTTCAAGCGTTTTGTCACAACTGAACTATGGTGCAATTGAAGAGGAAATCAACCGCCAATCCCTTGCTGAAATTAGCCTCAGCCGTTAAGGCATACAGACCATCCGTTTGGGCAGAAAGATATGAAGACAGGAGGAGAGTGATGAAAGAAACAGAAAGCAAAGAGCACCTATTTGGTCAAATGTTCTTGACAAGTAGACGAGGATTTATTGATATTTCGGAGAAACGCCATTTTTGGAAGGATTTGGCGAATGAATTCAATGGGACATTGATTGTTGAACAAACCATTTCGAAGGAGGTGGAAAGCTTGATGTTGCTAATTCCTTACAAACGATACAGCATCAAGTTCACTGAATCCGATACGCACCCATTGAAGATTAGTTGCAAATTGGAGGTAAATCAACTCTTTGAATTTTCTGTAAGTTACGAAGATTCGATGGAGAAACTTCTGAAATTATTTGGACACCAGGACATTCAGGTTGGGGATGAAATATTTGACAAGAAATATTTGGTACAAGGCACGGATGACGAATGGATTACCTATTTATTTGCCGATGGTGAGACCAAGGCCATCTTGCTGTCGAACAATGTCTTTTCCTTCACATGCAGGTACGATAAAGCGGATCGTACCATTCAACTCTCGAGCCTGGTAAGCCGAACCGTCAATTCGAAAGCAGCATTATTTGAACTATTCCAGCTTTTCTATTTGACAATAGACAAGCTGGAAATATTGAATTTGCTGAAATAGTTAAATAGGCTTCAATGATATTAAAAAGTGGACATGCTCTGGATTAGCATAAATAGCATCCGAGAACACGAGTAACTGTCGAAGTAGTACGAGTGATTGTTGGAACGCCACAAGTGACTCTACAAACGCCACGAGTGATTGTCGGAACACCACAAGTGACTATCCCAACGCAACGAGTAGCTGTCCAAACACCACGAGTGATTGTCGAAAGAGGTAAAGCTACTGGCCAGGTGCCAGTTATCGGCAAAATACAGCTTTCGGCTGTTACATAAAGCGTTTTGCTGTTGATTTGATCCGATGGAAGGCACAAAAAAAGACCCCAGGTTTTCCGGAGGTCTTTTTGATCAGTGGGAACTGCTGGATTCGAACCA
>CAZVTL010000043.1:0-20369 GCA_964630075.1 uncultured Tangfeifania sp. | reverse complement strand
ACGGTATCAAGTATGTGGATTACAAAGATCCTGAATTCTTGAAAAAATTTCTCAATGAGCAGGGTAAAATTTTACCACGCCGTCTTACCGGTACTTCCTTGAAATACCAGCGTAAAGTATCACAGGCTATCAAGCGTTCACGAATGATCGCATTGCTGCCTTATGTAACAGATTTGTTAAAATAATTAGTAGGAGGTACGAAAATGGAAATTATTCTGCTTCAAGATGTTGCAAATCTGGGTAGCAAAGATGATGTATTAGTTGTGAAAAACGGCTATGGTCGTAATTACTTGATCCCCCAGAAGTTGGCCATATTGGCCACCACATCGTCAAAAAAGGTTCTTTCTGAGAACCTGAAACAACGCGCCCACAAAGAGGCTAAACTGAAAGAAGAGGCACTCAAACAGGCCGAGATTCTGAAATCTATATCCATTGTAATTGGTGCCAAAACCAGTTCAACAGGAAAGATTTTTGGATCCGTCAACAACATTCAGGTTGCTGAAGCGTTGAAGGAAAAAGGATTTGAGGTCGATCGCAAACAGATCACCATCAAGGAAGATTCTATCAAGGAGATTGGAAAACATACTGCCAAGGTGAAATTTCACCGCGAAGTGGTTGTTGAACTGGAGTTTGAAGTCGTTGCCGAATAAGGCACCGGGCGATACACCAGGTTTCCGGTATCATTTACAAAAACAGATAAAAAGCTGTCTCTGCCATGGAGACAGCTTTTTTTTGGTATTTTTGCTTTAAATCATACATTTTGGAAAAATTAACCAGACAAAAATTAACAGACCTCTTTCAACAAAGATTTCAGGAAGAGGTGATTTCAGAAGAGATGCTGCCACCTTCCGGTTCCTACCGCGAATATGTCAGATTGAAAAGCATCCATTTTAGTGCCATTGGTACCTGGAATGAAGATGAAAAAGAGAACAATGCATTTGTCAACTTTTCGGGACACCTGCGATCAAGCGGGGTAAAGGTTCCGGAAATTTACGAATATGATTTGAAAAACCGCATCTATCTGCAGGAAGACCTGGGAGATGTAACCCTTTTCTCCTTTCTGTCTGAAATTCGTTCCAAGAGTGGTTTCGTCTCCGAAATTACCGATGCTTACCGGAAGGTAGTTCGGGAATTGCCTGTGATCCAGGTAACTGCAGGAAAGGGGATCGATTTCAGTTTTTGTTATCCCAGAAAGGCCTTCGATCGCCAATCGATGATGTGGGACCTCAATTATTTCAAATACTATTTTCTGAAACTGGCCAAGGTTGCCTTCGATGAGCAAAAATTGGAGGATGACTACACGGCATTCTGCGATTACCTATTGAAGGCTGAAAGTGATTTCTTCATGATGCGGGATTTTCAGAGCAGGAATATTCTGCTTCGTGGTGAAGAACCCTGGTTCATCGATTACCAGGGAGGCCGGCGCGGTGCCTTGCAATACGACCTGGCTTCACTGCTTTACGATGCCAAGGCCGATCTTCCCCAATCCGTCAGGGAGGAGTTGATAGAGGAGTACCTGGATCATTTGACAACGCTTCATCCTGTTGACCGGATGGAGTTCAAACAATATTTCTATGGTTACGTCCTGATACGGATGATGCAGGCCATGGGTGCCTATGGATTCAGAGGATTTTATGAACAAAAAGCCCACTTTTTGAAGAGCATTCCTTTTGCGCTTGAAAATTTGAATGTCGTAATGCAAAAGATCGACATTCCAATTCAGCTGCCGGAACTCTACAAAGTACTTAATTCACTCGCCGAATCAGAGGTGCTGAAATCCATTGTTTCAAAAGAGACAGAACTGACCATTTCAGTCACAAGTTTTTCCTACAAGAAGGGTATTCCTGCGGATCCATCCGGCAATGGTGGGGGATTTGTATTCGATTGCAGGGCATTGCCAAATCCAGGGAGATTGTCGGAATACCAGAAACTTACTGGTAAAGATACCGAGGTAATTGCCTATCTTGAAGCCTACCCGGCGGTGGATGCTTTTCTGAATGCCGCATTTAGCCTGGTGGATCAAAGTGTAAATGTCTACCTGGAAAGAAAATTTACCCACTTGAATGTGCAGTTTGGCTGCACGGGTGGGCAGCATCGCTCTGTATATTCTGCTGAGAGACTGGCAGCGCATTTGAGAAACAATTTCCCTGTGAAAGTCGTACTACGACACAGAGAACAAGACCAGTAAGAAATGTTTAGTTTGTTTGAAAAGTTTATCACGTTTGAAAAGTTATGGTAATCCAACATTTCAAACATTTCAAATTTTTTAAACCCTTCAAACCAGAATTTTTGTTATGTCTAAAAAGAAATGCGAAGTAAAGGATTACGAAAAACCGGAACATCCAAAATTTGAATGCAAGAAATGTGGAAGATCTTCAAAAAAGGAAGAGAAGGTTTGTAAACCCATAAAATTGAACCACCAACCCTTCTGAACTACATGAAGGCACTCATCTTAGCAGCTGGATTGGGCACCAGGTTGGGCCCCTATACCAACGACAAGCCTAAGGCATTGGTCGAATTAAATGGTGTCACCTTGTTGGAAAGAGCCATCCGTAAGGTGACTGAGCTGGGTGTATCAGAGATCATCGTGAACATTCACCATTTTGGAGACCAAATTATCGATTTTCTCATTCGAAAAAGGAACTTTAATCTTCCAATCAGCATATCTGATGAAAGAGACCAGCTTCTCGATACAGGTGGTGCCATATTAAAAGCCCGCCCAATGCTGGGTGACAAGGAGCCATTCCTGGTTTACAATGTGGATATTCTCACCTCCCTGCATCTGGAAGATCTGCTTGCCTATCATACACTGAAAGGCGGCCTGGCTACCATGGCAGTGCGAAGCAGGGAGACACAGCGTTACCTGCTTTTTAATCCTCAAATGCAGCTTGCAGGTTGGAGAAACAACAAAACAGGGGAAGAGACGATTGTCAGGAATGATACCCTCCTGCAAAATTTAGCTTTCAGTGGTATTCAAATCGTTCAACCCGAAATTTTCCCGCTCATTACAGAATGCGGCAAATTTTCGGTCATCCAACTCTACCTTAGATTGGCCAAGAGTCAAAATATCTTTGGTTTCAAGGATACTTCCGATCTTTGGATGGATCTTGGCAAGCCCGAACAACTCATTCAGGCGGAGAAGTTAATGTGAAAATGTGAAAATTGGAAAATGTGAAAATGAGAAAGCATTGATCATGATTTGCGCTTAATAACCCATTCTCTGGTAATTATTGCCTCATCGATGAATATGCACAAATCTTCATTTCCACATTTCCACATTTTCACATTTCCCAATTTCCACATTTTCACCACTGAATCTGTTCAATCCCATGCTGTTGCAGATAGGCGTTGGTCCTGCTGAAGTGCTTGTTCCCAAAGAATCCACGGTAGGAGGAGAGTGGGGATGGGTGAGGGGAGGAGAGAACCAGATGCCTGTTCCGGTCGATAAACTCCCCCTTTTTCTGGGCGAAGGATCCCCACAATAGAAAAACCAGGTGCTTGTGTTCCTCAGCAAGTATGCGTATGACACGATCGGTAAACTGCTCCCATCCTTTGTTCTGGTGAGAGCCTGCCCGGCTGGCTTGGACAGTCAAGGTTGCATTGAGCAGCAGTACCCCTTGCCTGGCCCAGCGGTCCAAATTTCCGCTGGAAGGTGGTGGTATGCCCAGGTCTTGCTGAATCTCCTTGAAAATGTTTTGCAGCGAAGGTGGTTGATCCACTCCATCCGGGACTGAAAAGCACAACCCATGTGCCTGCCCCGGACCATGGTAGGGATCCTGTCCGAGTATGACAACTTTGGTTTGGTCAAATGGGCATTGATCAAAAGCATGGAAGATCTGCCTTCCGGGAGGGAAAATTTGCCTGGTAGCATATTCCTGCCGGATGAATTTCGTCAGTTCAATGAAATATGGTTGTTCAAACTCACTGGCCAATCGTTGCTTCCAGCCGGATTCAATTTTTACTTCCATTCAAATTAATGCGCTTGTGTGAAGGCATAAATATAGTGATTCAACTCAAACGACCCCTTTGCTGCTAAGTTTTTTCTTATTTTTACCATTAAGAATTCCAAGCACTGATCGCTAATACTACTTTTAACAAACATGCAGACCTTAGAAAATATTGTTGGTGTTGATCTGGGCGGTACCAGTATCCGCGCAGGTAAAATTGTGGATGGCAAAATTGTTCATCTTTCACGGCTGCCAACCCCCTCCGGCGGAACAGTGGAAGAGGTTCTGAGCCAACTATATGCTGTAATGGATGAATGCATTGATTCTTTTACCCAATCCATAGGAGTGGGTGTTCCCTCGGTGGTGGATGTTGAAAGGGGTATTGTGTATGATGTCATGAACATTCCCTCCTGGAAAGAAGTTCCGCTAAAGGAGTTGCTTGAAAAACGTTACAGTGTTGCGGTATTTGTTAACAACGACGCCAATTGTTTTGCTGTGGGAGAGAAATACTTTGGAAAGGCAAAATCCTATAAAAATATTGTGGGGGTAACCCTTGGTACCGGATTGGGTTGTGGACTCATTTTCAATGGGAAATTGTACGAAGGGTCCAATTGCGGGGCAGGGGAATTTGGAAATGTTCCTTATCTTGCTCACAATGTGGAATACTATTGCAGTGGTCAGTTTTTCTCCGATGAAAAGAAGGTGAATGCCGTGGAGATCTATCATTTGGCTCAAAAAGGGGACAAATTGGCAATGGCACTCTTTGCCGAGTATGGTTTTCACCTGGGACAGTCACTGAAATCTATTATTTACGCCTACGATCCTGAAATTGTAATACTAGGTGGTTCTGTCGCCCGCTCCTTTGAATTTTTCAGGGAGGCCATGTATTTGGCCATGCAGGATTTTGCTTTCAGCAACGTATTGGCAAATATGAGGATAGAACTTTCTGAACTGGACAATTCAGCCATCTTTGGTGCTGCTGCATTGCCACTGATCAAAAAATAAGTAACATAAATCAACCAAATACACCTCGAATGAAACGTAACTATTACATGGTCTTTCTGGTCTTTATCGTCTTTTTCGCCATCTCCTTTTTGACAAATATTCTGGGCGCAATTCTCCCTGTTGCCAAAGACGATTTTCATGCCAGTAACACCATGGCAGCATTTCTACCCCTCTTTTTCTTCATTGCCTATGGTGTCATGTCCATTCCTGCCGGCTTGATGACAGAGCGATTCAAAGAAAAAAAGGTCATGTTGCTGGCCTTTGTCTCGGCCTTTGCGGGGGCCCTGATATTTGGGCTTGTTCCAAAATTTGGGGTGATGCTTGGCTCCCTCTTCTTTATTGGTGCTGGAATGGCCATACTTCAGGTAGCCATCAATCCGCTTTTACGCGTTTCAGGTGGAGAAGAACATTTTGCCTTCAATTCAGTCATGGCACAGCTCTTCTTCGGGGGTGCATCTTTTCTGAGCCCGATGCTCTATGTTTACCTGGTTAGCGAGCTGTGTCCTCAGGGTACACCAAACAGCATAGTGAAATTTTTAGGGACGCTCGTCCCTGCCAACCTGACATGGGTCTCCATCTATTGGATTTTTGCCATCATAGCTTCCATCATGTTTTTGATTGTCTTGGTGTCTAAATTCCCCAAAGTTGAATTAAAAGAGGACGAAAAAACAGGTAACTGGGATACCATCCTTCACCTTTTAAAAAACAAGACGGTAATCATCTTTTTCTTTGGGATCTTCGCATATGTAGGCACGGAACAGGGGGTCGCCAACTGGATTTCAGAATTTTTAAAAACCTACCATGGCATGCGTCCGGAAGTCGAAGGTGCCCAGGCTGTACAATGGTACTGGGGACTGATGACCATTGGTTGCCTGTTGGGACTTGGATTGCTTAAGCTTGTGGATAGTAAGCTGGTTTTGAGATTATTCGTATTGGGCGCTATGGCGTGCTTGTCAACGGCACTTTTGACCTCAGATCCCCAAACAGCATTTTATGCCTTCATTGCCATGGGATTCTGTGCTTCGGTGATGTGGTCCATCGTATTTTCATTGGGAATGAATTCGATTGCCGAACACCATGGTTCATTCTCCGGTATCCTCTGCTCAGGGATCATGGGTGGTGCAGTTACGCCATTGATAGTTGGTTCATTGGCCGATCATTTTGGACTGAGATCCGGAGTGATGTTCAACTTTGTCACGCTCTCTTTCCTGCTCTTTCTCTCCTTTTGGGCAAAGCCATTGATATCCAACCAAACCATTTTCAAAAAGAGTGAACAATAGAAAAACAGAGGAGGGAGTTTTTGGCTCCCTCTTCTGTTTAAAATAGATTGTTGATCAATGATTGTTCCTCGCTGATCGGGAACTGTTTGTCCAGGGCAAAGTGCGGTCTCCTTTTAATCCACTGCCCCCTGGTGAAATCAGGGAAATCAACAGAGGCACCACCCCTTGCAACAGACATCTCCGACAATGCAGAAACTGCACTCCAGGCAGCCGCATCGTAAGCATCCAGTGGTACTTCAATTTTACCCCGTACTGCATCAAAAAAGTGGTTCAGCATGATGAAATCCATACCGCCATGTCCGGCGCCTGTGGCTTGTGCGCCTTTCTCCCGCCACAATTGATGGTCATACTTTTTCAGCCAGGGCTCAGATGGATCCCATACATGTGGTTTGCTTTGCCCTTCCACATAAATTTGCTGGGCGGGGTCCTGCCAATTGCCACTGCCTTCTCCACGCCAGATTCCATTGGTGCCTTGTACCCTGAATCCAAGCGAATAGGGACGTGGCAAGTTGGTGTCATGGGTAACCAGGATGGTTTCGCCATTGGCACATTTGATCATCGAGGTGACGATGTCTCCCAGGTTGAACTGGATATTCCGGTAGATACTATCCTTGGCTGCATGGTCGTTGACGAAGTCGTGCAATCCCCTTGATTTGGTCGCCATGGCAGAAAGGGTTAAGAATCGGTTGCCACGGTTAATATCCAGGTAGGTTCCAATGGGACCCAATCCATGGGTAGGATAGAGGTCACCATTGCGGCGGACAGAATGCAAACCCCTCCATTGTGCCTCTGAATGGGCCTCTTTGCCAATTTTCAGGTCATTTTTCAACAAATCGAATTTGACTGAACGCAAATCGTGCTCATAACCACACCTGGCATGAACCAGCTCGCCAAACATATTGGCGCGCACCATATTGAGGATAGCCATGACATCCCTGCGGTAACACACATTCTCCAGAATCATCAGCTGTTTACCAGTCTCCTCATGTACATTCACAAGATCCCAGCACTCTTCAAGGGTATTGGCTGCAGAAACCTCTACACCGGTATAGGCTACGCCTGCCTTCATGGAAGCTATCGCCATCGGAACATGCCATTCCCATGGGGTAGCAATGATAACAGCATCCAGCTCCTCATTCTTTAGCATCTCTTCGTAGGCATGATCACTCCCGGTATAGAATTTGGGTTCTTTTAAACCGGCTTTGGAGATTATCTGTTTGGTCCGCTCAATGGATTGCGCACTGATGTCACAAACCGCCATAATTTCGATTCCACCAACCGTAATGGAGTCATGAACATGACCCTGACCACGGCCACCGACGCCAATGTAACCAACCCTGACGATGCTTTCATCCCGGGGTACTGCTTTCTTTCCCTTCTCTTTCTTTTGGGCAAAAAGGTCTTCACTGACCATGGTCATACCAGAAAGTCCTACTCCTGCCATACTTCCCTGTTTGATAAAGGTTCTCCGATTTGTACTCATAAAGTTGTTTTGTTAGTTTTAATGTAATTATCTTGATGTGTTGTTTTGTAAAATGCTGATATAATAACTATTAGTTTTTGGCAAAACCAAATCTGCCCTATTTTCCAATCCTATCCCCATGTACTATTGGCAACCACTTAAGGCCAAAATACTGTCATCTTGACAAAATTGAACATTTGCATTCAGAAAAAGAATAATTTTGATCAGTTTTAATTAATATTTTAAGAAATGATACAAAAAAGGTTTTTGTGCACACAAAAACCAGCTGTGACGTTCAGCAAATGGGGAAGGAAGGGTTATTCCATTTTTGCCAGCATGCACAAAGTTGTGAGGATTGCCACACTTAGCGCAGCCTACCTGACTTTTGCCATTCCCGCCAATGCGGAACGTTTCATGCTAGTTGTTGCTTCAGACACCATCCAGCCGATGCAGGAGTTGGAGGTTGAAGAGGTAGTTGTAAGTGCACAGCGTGTACCGGTCGCATTCTCCCAGACCGCACGCATCGTACAAATTATTGGAAAGGAAGAATTGGCGAATTCGCCTGTCCACGACCTGCAGGATCTCTTGAATTTTGCCGCCAATGTGGATATTAGGCAGCGCGGAAACAATGGCGTACAGGCAGATATCAGTCTTCGCGGCAGCTCTTTCGATCAAGTTCTTGTTCTTTTAAATGGGATTCCACTCAACGATCCCCAAACAGGTCACCACAACCTGAACCTTCCGGTCAGCTACGATGCGATCAATCGGATCGAAATTTTGGAAGGTCCCTCCGCCAGGCTATTTGGCCCAAATGCTTTCAGCGGAGCCATCAACATCATCACTTCACAAGTTTTGCAAGCCTCAGATGCTTCCATTACCGGCCGGCTCAGCGGCGGACAATACGGTTTTTTCGAATCAGCTTTGACAACTGATTTTGTGACAGGTAAAATGACACACAGTATATCAGCTAATTACAAATATGGACAGGGCTCGCTACCCAACCGGGATTTCAAGATTGGCAATGCATTTTACAGTGGTGCCTGGTCTTATCCTACCGGGAATGTCATGTTCCAGGGTGGCTACTCTGATCGTGGATTTGGTGCCAACGATTTTTACACTCCTGCATATCCCAATCAGTACGAGCGGATTAAAACATCATTTGCCTCTGTAAAAGCCGTTTCAAAGGGTACACTTCATTTATCTCCCTCTTTTTACTGGCGAAGAAACCAGGATCGCTTTGAACTCTTCAGGGATTTTGCAAATGCACCAGTCTGGTACAAAATGCACAATTACCATCTGACTGATACCTATGGTGCAAATCTAAGTGGCTGGATCAATTCAAGCCTTGGAAAGTTGGCCTATGGTACGGATTTCAGAAGCGAAAATATTTGGAGTACTGTACTTGGAAAGGAGATGAATACCCCAACCAATGTACCCGGCGAGACCGGAATAAAATTTAACCATGCAGACAGTAGGACGAACATAAGCCTCTATGGTGAATATACCCACCATATTGGACCTGTTGATCTTTCAGGAGGTTTGATGACAAACTGGAACTCTTCACTGGGAAGGAAATGGCAATTTTACCCGGGTGTGGACATTGGATGGAAAATTGTAACTCCATTGAAACTCTTTGCCTCTCTTAACAAGGCACTTCGATTGCCCACATTTACCGATCTCTACTACAAAAGTGCCACAAATATTGGTAATCCTGATCTTTTGCCCGAGAAAGCATTTTCGATAGAGTCTGGTCTGAAATACTACAATCCGTGGCTATCTGCTCATTTTGCATTGTTTAAAAGATGGGGAAATGACATGATTGACTGGGTAAGACAACCAGACCAAACCATCTGGTATGCAAAAAATATCACCAGTCTTACGACCTCAGGATTTGAATTATCTGCCAAACTGAATCCTTCAGAATTGTTGAAAAGGAGCGTTTTCATCACTTCACTGGATATTTCTTATGGTTATCTTACACAAGTCAAAGAATCAGGTAACTATATCTCCAAATACTTGCTGGACCACCTAAAACACAAGGTGGATGCCCGTTTGACACATGCCATTTTCAAAAATATCAGTGCAAGCTGGTTGGTCTCTTACCAGGATAGGAATGGGACCTATACCCAATGGGAAGGTGCCAAATATGGCAAGGAAATAAGCTATGAACCATTGTGGCTGATCGATGGACGAATAAATTGGGTGAAAAACCAGTTCAATTTGTACATCGAAGCAAATAATCTGCTAAACAATACATATGTGGATTATGGAAATGTCGAGCAACCAGGTATTTGGGCAAAAGTGGGCATGGTTGTTAGATTGGCCAAAAAATGAAGTTAACATTTTAACTTTCTTTAAATTACATTGAATCGGCTTAACTATTTTTTACCGCATCTTTGCAAGTAAGCATTGGGCATTTTTTTCATAGTTTTTGGTTATTTAAAAATAAAGCCGTCTTGATACCCCTGTCAAGACGGCTTTTTGATTGGTGGATTTTGACGTAAGTAGACATCAGTTAATTTCCGTCAAACCGAGAATTAACGACAAAGTATATTTTTAATCATTGTAACTTGCTGTAAATCAGTTTAACCAATTCGTTGAAATGCTCTTGCTCAAAACCTTCCGACTGATAGATAATCTTACCCTCTTCATCGATCAGAAAACTTCTTGGTATTGTTTGCTTTGCAAACTTGCCATAAACACCCCGCTTGGGATCAGGATAAAAAGGAAATGTAAATTTATTATCAGCTTTAAAGTTGCCAACCTCCTTCCAGGTGTGTTCCCGGCCAAATGTCAACATCAAAAATTTGGGATTGGATTGGTGTTTGTTCCAGATCTCTGATTGTATTTTGGGTAATTCTGTTCGGCAAGGACCACACCATGTGGCAAAAAAATTGATTAATACCAATTTTCCATTTAGTTCTTTGGAACTGGCGCTTTTGCCTTTCGAAACTTCATAAGTAAAGTCTGGCATTTGCATCCCTATTGAAACCAGCGTTGCCGATCCTTGTGGCGGTGTCTGGGCAAAAGCAGCAATTCTTAGAAATAAGCTGATTGTCAAACATATTATCATTCTGGATCTCATCATATCTAAATTGCAATGTGTTGTTTAATAAAGTATTTCAGTTTCCAAAAAATTTTCAAACCCTTCAAACATTTCAAACTCTTCAAGCTCACCTGTCGCTGAAATGCTATTGTTTGTCTAAAAACGATGAAATATTCTTATAAATTCTTTCATTTACATCTTCCAGCCCTGCTTTGACAAATCTGTCTCCGGTAATATGCTCGAACAACTCGATGTAGCGCTCTGATATCTGATCCACAAATTCATCGCTCATAAAAGGAACCTGTTGTCCCTCTTTTCCCTGGAAATTGTTTTCAATTAGCCATTGTCTTACAAATTCCTTGGACAATTGTTTCTGATTTTCCCCTTTGGCAAGGCGCTCTTCATAACCTTCAGCATAAAAATACCTGGATGAGTCAGGTGTATGGATTTCATCGATCAAATAGATTACCCCATCTTTCTTTCCAAATTCATATTTGGTATCCACCAGGATCAAGCCCATACTTGCTGCGATTGCAGTTCCTCTTTGGAAAATAGCCCTGGTATATTGCTCAAGTTTGGCATACTCTTCAGCCGAAACCAAACCCTGGCTGATGATCTCCTCCCTCGAAATATCTTCATCGTGACCCTCCATCGCTTTGGTGGTAGGGGTAATGATTGGCTCTGGAAATCTTTCATTTTCCTTCATTCCATCAGGCATTTGGATGCCGCACAAGGTGCGCTTGCCGGAACTGTACTCCCGCCAGGCATGTCCTGTCAAATAACCACGGATCACCATTTCTACTTTATAAGGATCACACAAATGTCCAACCGTAACCATTGGATCCGGAGTGGCAATTTTCCAGTTTGGAACAATGTCTGCTGTGGCATCCAGAAATTTTGAGGCAATCTGGTTCAATACTTGACCCTTGAACGGTATTCCTTTGGGCAAAACAACATCAAATGCAGATATTCTGTCTGAAACCACCATGACGAGGTATTCATTGTTGATGTTGTAAACATCCCGAACTTTCCCAATATAGGTATTTTTCAAACCGGGGAAGGTGAAATTTGTGGCAACAATCGCTTTACTCATATTACTTGCTTTTATTGAACGTTTATTGTATCTGATTTAATGTTAATTGTTTACGGAAAATATTCCCTTCAGCTGCCAAATTATCGGTTGTTCAATAATTTTTCAACCATAATTTCCATTCAAAATCTGCGTTTCTCCATATCCTCTTTTCTTTAACTTTCCGTATCTGAATTAATCAGTTTCTTTGTTCTTCCCTTTTCTCCTCAAATCGGTCATATGCCATGACAATGTCCTTAACCAACCGGTGTCTGATAATATCTGTATGGTCAAAATAGACGGTAGCTATTCCTTCTATACCTTTGAGAATTTTCAAAGCAAAGATTAATCCCGATTGCTGGTGCCTTGGCAAATCAATCTGTGTAACATCTCCTGTGATCACATATTTGGTATTCAACCCCATTCTGGTAAGAAACATTTTCAATTGTGGAACAGTTGTATTTTGAGCTTCATCCAGTATGACAAAAGCATTGCTCAAGGTTCTGCCACGCATGAAAGCCAAAGGGGCTATCTGAATAATACCATCCTTTAGATACTCTTCAAGTTTTTTTGCAGGAATCATATCCAGAAGAGCATCATAAAGGGGTTGCAAGTAGGGATCTATTTTTTCCTTGAGATCCCCGGGTAAGAATCCGAGATTCTCACCCGCTTCAACAGCTGGTCGACTCAAGATAATCTTTTTTATCTCCCTGCTTTTAAGTAACTTAACTGCCAATGCGATTGCGGTGTAGGTCTTTCCTGTACCTGCAGGTCCAATGGCAAACATTAAGTCGACCGCGGCACAGCTCTCTACCAGTTTCTTTTGGTTGAGGGTTCTGGCCCTGATAGGCTTGCCGGCATTTCCAAAAAGCAATACATCGCTGTTGTTGAGCATGCTTTGATCTGCAAACTCAGGATCATTGACCATTATTTGATGAACTGTCTCGTCTGTAAGGATGTTGAACCGATAAAAATGTTCGAGCAGAAGTTGGAATTTCTGCGAAAATTGGGTAACCTGCGTCTCCTCACCCTTCACTTTAAGTGAATTTCCCCTGGCTATGAGCGATAGATTTGGACAATATTTTTTAATTAAATCCAGCTTCGAATTTCTGACTCCGTAAAAATCAGCAGGTTCAATGCCTTCCAGTTGAAAAGTATTTTCAATCATAGGATGGAAATTCCTTCAGTGTATTTTCTGCAAATTAAATAATTTTTCGACACAGATTCCTTGAAGTCGTGGCAGAATTTTTAAGCCACTAAAAGTGTATCTTAGCAAAGATCAATCTTGCAGTTATGAGAAGGGATGAGGTAAAAGAGATTTTCGGAAGACTACTCGATATCATGGATGAACTTCGGGCGAAATGTCCCTGGGATCGTGAACAAACCAATGAAACACTCCGCAAACTTACCATCGAGGAGGTATATGAGCTTGGTGATGCAGTCTTGGAAAACAACGTACTGGAAATCAGGAAGGAGTTGGGTGATATCTTGCTCCACATTGTCTTTTATGCAAAAATAGGGGAGGAGAAGGGCCAATTTGACATTGGTGATGTTATGAATAATCTGATAGACAAATTGATCTATCGTCATCCGCATGTTTTTGGGACCATTGAAGCAAAGGATTCGGAACAGGTGATCCAAAACTGGGAAAATCTGAAATTGGTTGAAAAGGGAGGTAACAAACGTGTGCTGGAAGGTGTACCCACAGCATTGCCTGCACTTGTCAAGGCCAACCGGATTCAGGAAAAGGTGAGGGGAGTGGGTTTTGACTGGGAATTCAAAGAGCAGGTTTGGGACAAGGTCAAGGAAGAGCTGGGTGAATTGGAGTTTGAGATGAAAGCAGGTTCGAAGAGAGAAATGGAAAAAGAATTTGGTGACCTTATTTTTTCCATGGTAAATGTTGCCAGATTGTATGGAATCGACCCGGAAAGTGCGCTGGAAAGGACCAACCAAAAATTTATCCGGAGATTTAACTATTTGGAAGATCATACCCTGTTAAAAGGAAAATCTCTTCAAGAGATGACTCTTGAAGAGATGGATGTTTATTGGAACGAAGCCAAAAAATTCGACAAAATCTGAATTCTACCCTACAGTCCCTGTAGGTAATTCAGGCAATGCGGTGTTTTCATCCGGTTTGATTTGCGTGATAATTTTTGCAATTATTTTGTCTTTTGTTTCATTCAATTCAACCGATATGGTATCTCCCTCCGCAATTTCACTGCCAATAATTACCTCCGCAATTTCATCCTCCAGATATTTTTGTATGGCCCGTTTGAGTGGCCGGGCCCCAAACTGAGGATCAAAACCCTTCTCCGAAATATAATCTTTCGCTTCGTCTGAGATATACAACTTGTATTTTAATGCTTCGATTCGTTGATAGAATCCTTTCAGTTCAATGTCAATTATTTGATTGATATGGTTTTTTTCCAATGAATTGAACATAACAACATCATCCACGCGGTTCAGAAATTCAGGTGCAAAGGCTCGTTTCAATGCCTTTTGAATGACATATTTGTTGTGTTCATTTTCATCTTCCGGGGATGTCCTTGTATTGAAACCAACACCCTGGCCAAAATCTTTCAATTGTCTGGTTCCTATATTAGAGGTCATGATCAGAATGGTATTTCTAAAATCAATCTTTCTCCCCAGACTATCAGTCAAACGACCTTCATCCATCACCTGAAGCAAGATGTTGAATACATCGGGATGAGCTTTTTCTATCTCATCCAGCAGAATAACGGCATAGGGTTTTCTTCTTACTTTCTCGGTTAATTGTCCCCCTTCTTCATATCCCACATATCCGGGAGGTGCTCCTACCAGTCTGGATACGGAAAATTTCTCCATGTACTCACTCATATCAACCCGGATTAAAGCATCGGTGGTGTCGAAAAGATATTGAGCCAATACTTTGGCCAATTGCGTCTTGCCAACTCCTGTGGGTCCGAGAAAAATAAATGAGCCAATAGGCTTGTTTGGATCCTTTAGGCCAGCCCTGTTTCTTTGAATGGCTTTGGTGATTTTTTCCACTGCTTCATCCTGGCCGATGATGTTTTGCTTCATGTCATTGTACATCACTTGAAGTCGTTTACCTTCCGCTTGTGCAATCTTTTGCACCGGAATGCCAGACATCATGGCCACAATATCAGCCACCTGGGGCTCATCTACTATTTCACGGTGGCTTTCCAACTCTCGCTCCCAAAGCTCCTTTTCCTTTTCAACCAGGGTTAGAAGATTTTTTTCATTGTCGCGGTAGCTGGCTGCCAATTCAAAGTTCTGTCCTTTTACAGCCAGAATCTTTGAAGCCCGCACCTCTTCTATCTTCTCCTCCAATTTGATGATTCGCTCAGGAACCGTAATATTTGAAATATGCACCCTGGAACCGGACTCATCGAGTGCATCAATGGCCTTGTCGGGAAGGTGACGGTCTGAGATATACCTTGCTGTTAGCTTGACACAGGCTTCAATCGCTTCATTGGTGTAGGTCACATTGTGATGGTCCTCATACCGTTCCTTGATGTTGTGCAATATCTCAATGGTCTCTTCAACAGAAGTGGGCTCAACCAGTACTTTCTGAAATCTTCTCTCCAGCGCACCATCTTTTTCTATGTGTTGCCTGTATTCATCAAGCGTAGTGGCGCCAATACACTGGATGTCTCCTCTGGCCAGTGCCGGTTTCAACATATTGGCAGCATCCAGCGAGCCAGTAGCTCCTCCTGCTCCAACGATGGTATGTATTTCATCAATAAACAAGATGATGTTATCTACTTTGGCAAGTTCATTGAGAATGGCCTTCATGCGCTCTTCAAACTGTCCTCTGTATTTAGTGCCAGCGACGATTGAGGCGAGATCAAGACTAATTACCCGCTTGTCGAAGAGAATTCTGGATACCTTGCGCTGCGAAATTCGCAAGGCCAATCCCTCCACAATGGCTGATTTCCCAACTCCAGGTTCACCAATTAAGACAGGATTATTCTTTTTCCTCCTGCTTAAAATCTGAGCAATTCGTTGAATCTCATTCTCCCTGCCAACAATAGGATCCAAACTTCCTTCCATGGCAGCCTTTGTGATATCTACCCCGAAATTGTCCAATACTGGTGTGTCGGTTTTCGGATTGGTACTGCCTTTTTGACTCTGGGTGGAGCCAGATGAAGAGCCGCTACTCCGCCCAAACATATCTTCCTGATCATCACCTTCTTCTGGAAAATCTGATTTGTTTTCCACACGAGACAATTCAATGATCTTATTTTTTACTTCATCGTAATTCAAATCATTCTTTTTAAATATTTCAAATACCAATCCATCTTTCTCTTTTAAAATGGCCAATAGCAAATGACCGGTATTAACAGTGTCCTCATTCAAGGATCTGGCTTCGAGGAATACAATTTTTAGAGATCTTTCTGTGTTTTTTAACAAAGGAATACTTGCATCCATAGGTAAAGAACTGCCTTTTCTCAAATGCAATTCAATTTCGTTCCTGATTGAAGAAAAGTCTAAACCCAATTGTTTCATGGTATCTACAGCAATACCTTCTCCATCTCGCAGTATTCCCAGAAACAGATGCTCGGTGCTGATGTGGTCATTCCCTAGCCGTATTGCCTCTTCTCTGCTATAGGTCAAAACATCTTTAATTCTTGGCGAAAATTTTGAATCCATTTTGCTTTTTTAATTTCTTTACTTCAAAAATCGTTCCTTCAACAAAATAACAAAAAATATCAATTAAAACAATCACTCAATTTGGGTAATTACAACGATCTGTGTTCTATTTGAAAAGCGTATACTATTGATTGTTAGTTGATTAATAATATTTTTATATAAGTAAAAATAATTTTTCCAGGGTAAAGTGAGGCTTGCCAAATTGTCACAACCAATAAGCATTTTAAATACGAATGAAATAATCTATTTTAGGGAGGGGTTATTCCTCGAATAACTTTAAAATGATTATTTTTGTGATGGTTTTTTAACTAATTTAAATACAAACAAGATATATATGTCTGATTTAGAGAGAATTATTCCGATTAATATTGAAGAGCAAATGAAAACGGCTTACATTGATTATTCAATGTCAGTAATTGTTTCAAGAGCTCTCCCCGATGTACGTGATGGGTTAAAACCTGTTCATCGTAGGGTATTGTTCGGAATGAGTGAGTTAGGTAATTTTTCAAACAGACCTTATAAAAAATCCGCCAGAATAGTTGGGGAAGTATTGGGTAAATATCATCCTCATGGAGACTCATCGGTGTACTATGCCATGGTTCGTATGGCTCAATTATGGTCGCTTCGATATCCTCTGATTGATGGTCAGGGGAACTTCGGTTCTGTTGATGGAGATAGTCCGGCAGCCATGCGTTATACGGAGGCTCGTCTAAAAAAAATTGCAGAGGAGGCATTGGCTGATTTGGAGAAAAATACGGTTGAATTCCAACCTAACTTTGATGAATCACTGTCTGAACCAACTGTTCTGCCTACTAAATTCCCCAATCTATTAATCAACGGGACCTCCGGGATTGCTGTGGGAATGGCAACCAATATGCCGCCGCACAATCTGCCAGATACCATCGAAGCCATTATTGCATACATTGATGATCCAAATGTATCTATGAATGTGCTGATTGATAAAATTAAAGCACCAGATTTTCCTACCGGAGGAATCATCTATGGATATGCCGGGGTTCGGGAAGCTTTTGAAACAGGTAGGGGTAGAATTGTCGTCCGGGGCCGTGCAGAGATTGAGACAACAGAAAGCGGTCGTGAGAAATTGATCATTACGGAGATACCTTATATGGTCAATAAGGCTGAAATGATCATCAAAATCGCTGAGATGGTCAATGAAAAGAAAATTGACGGGATCAGCAACATCAACGACGAATCTGACCGTACAGGGATGAGGATTGTCATTGATATCAAGCGTGATGAGATGGCAAGTGTGGTCTTAAACAAACTTTACAAATTTACAGCCCTCCAGACTGCTTTCAACGTAAACAACATTGCACTCGTCAAAGGGAGGCCACAAATGCTTAACCTAAAGGATCTGATCCATTATTTCGTTGAGCACAGGCACGAGGTGGTTATCCGACGAACACAATATGATTTGGATCAGGCAGAAAAGAAGGCACATATTCTCAGAGGACTGATTATTGCGATTGACAACCTTGATGCGGTAATTTCTATCATCAGGGCTGCCAAAACTCCGGATGAAGCGCGGGAGAATCTATGTTCAAACTTTGATCTGGATGATATCCAGGCTCGTGCAATACTGGACCTGCGTCTGCAAAAACTTACAGGTCTGGAGCGTGACAAGATTCATCAGGATTATACAGATTTGTGTAAAATGATCGAATGGTACAAACAAGTACTTGCTGAAGAGCCATTGCGAATGCAAATTATAAAAGATGAACTTCTTGAGATAAAATCACTTTATGGGGATGAACGAAGAACTGAAATCGTTTATGCTTCTGAAGAATTTAATCCAGAAGACTTCTATGCCGATGAAGATATGGTGATCACCATATCTCACATGGGTTATATCAAGCGCACACCACTAACAGAATTCAGAACCCAGTCGAGGGGTGGTATTGGATCCAAAGGATCAAGTACCAGGGATGAAGATTTCCTGGAACATATGTTTATTGCAACCATGCACAATACCCTTCTGTTGTTTACTGAAAAGGGAAAGTGTTTTTGGTTGAAAGTCTATGAAATTCCTGAAGGAACGAAGGTTTCAAAAGGCAGGGCCATTCAAAATCTCATCAGTATCGAACCGGATGACCAGGTGAGGGCTTATATAAATGTTAAGTCTTTGAAGGATGAAGAGTACATTAACAACAATTATATTATACTTTGTACCAAGAAGGGAACCATTAAGAAAACTTCGCTGGAAGCCTATTCAAGACCAAGGCAGAATGGTGTAAACGCTATTACCATAAGGGAAAATGATCAATTACTGGAAGCTAGGTTAACAAATGGTGAAAACGAAATGATGCTTGCGGTGAAATCAGGAAAGGCCATCAGGTTTCATGAAAGCCATGCCAGGGCCATTGGTCGTACTGCTTCAGGCGTAAGGGGTATCTCACTTGGCAGTGAAAAAGATGAATTGGTTGGCATGGTCTGTGTTGCCAACGAGGAAGATGATATTTTGGTAGTTTCTGAACATGGATATGGTAAAAGGTCCAAAATTGAGGATTACCGGGTTACCAACAGGGGAGGGAAGGGCGTTAAAACGATCAATGTTACTGAAAAAACAGGTGCCCTGGTCTCAATTAAAAATGTAACTGATGGTGATGATTTGATGATTATAACTGAAGCTGGTGTTACTATCAGATTGCCTGTTGGAGAAATTAGAATGACCGGCAGAGCTGCGCAAGGGGTGAAACTAATCAATCTCCGGGAAGATGACAGGATTGCATCTGTAGCCAGAGTAGAGATTACGGAAATTGATGAAGTTGTTTCGGATGCAGCAGGAGATTTGCAAGATAATGATAATGAAGAAGATAAGATTGAAGATAATCTCAATTAGTAATAATTTAAAATCAAAAATTGTCCGTAATGAAAAAGATTCTTTTAGTAGTGATCCTGCTCACAGTGAACGGCTTATTGTTCGCTCAAAAAGGAAAGGTCAGCAGTGCTATTTCTTACAAGGAGAGTGGTAAGTTAGACAAAGCTTGGGAAGCAATACAAGAAGCGATCAATCCTGCCAATCCCAAATCAGAAAAATCAATTAACTGGCCCGACAGTTGGGAAGCAAGGGGAGAAATCCTTGAAGCAATTTACAAATCACAGGACGAGAATTACAAGAAACTTGTAGAAAATCCGCTTGAGGAAGCCTATAAGTCTTTTATGAAGGCGATCGAACTGGATCCCAAGGGAGGTAGTCCTGCATTGAAAATTAAATTGCTAAGTAGCTTTATTCCAACACTTTCAAATGCTGCGATCGAAGCATTTACTGCACAGAAATACGAGCAATCCAGTGATTATTTTGAAAAAGTACTGAATATTGAGGCTGCTCCGCTTTTTAAGGCAGACAATACAATAGATACAGCCATTATGTATAATACTGGTCTGGCATCCATGAATGCGAAGCAATACGATAAGGCAATCAAATATTTTACTTTGACAGCCCAGCATGGATACAATCCGGGTTCATCTTATTCACAGATTATTAGTGCTTACCAGCAAAAAGGAGATACCCTGGCATCCGTAAATATTATGAAGGAAGCATTTAACAAGTATCCGGAGGATCAGAGCATATTGGTTCAGTTAATAAATTATTACATTACGACGGGAAAAATAGAGGATGCAATTACCTACCTGGATAAAGCAATTGCAAAAGAGAAAGACAATCCATCCTTTTACTTGGCCAAAGGTATTGCGCTTGACAAATTAGGTCGGCAGGACGATGCAATCAAGGAATATGAGCTCGCTATAAAAGTGAAGGCTGATTATGCTGATGCATATTACAACATTGGTGTGATCTATTTCAACAGAGGTGTGAAACAATTTGATGTGGCCAATGCTGTTCCAACCAATGAACAGGCAAAATTTGAAGCCGAAAAGAAAAAATCTG
>CAZVTL010000042.1:0-20606 GCA_964630075.1 uncultured Tangfeifania sp. | reverse complement strand
AGCATGCTGCAAGACTCTCACTGATCTGCGCATCGCTGTAGGTTGTTCCCTTGATCACACTGCTGATCCAGGCATGATCCTGTTCGTACAGATCCATGATCCTGACAAAATTGCTCGGATCGCCTACATCCATGGCATTGGCAATCGTAGCCACGGAGGGTTTGGTTTTGAAAACTCCTGTCTTCAGGTAATTGTAAACCACATCGTTGCTGTTGTTTGCGGCGATAAAACGGGAGACAGGGAGTCCCATTTTTTTGGCAATCAATCCGGCGGTCAGATTGCCGAAATTACCGCTGGGTACCGAGAAGACAATCTTCTTGTAATTCTTCTTCAGCTGCGCTACAGCGTTGAAATAGTAGAAAGCCTGGGGAAGAAAACGGGCCACATTGATCGAGTTGGCCGAGGTCAAAACCATTTTGCCCTGCAACTCCCCGTCCATAAAGGCGGATTTCACCAGCGCCTGGCAATCATCAAACGAACCAGCCACTTCGAGTGCCGTAATGTTTTGTCCAAGTGTCACAAACTGCTTCTCCTGGATCTCACTCACCTTTCCTTTGGGATAGAGTACATGCACCTTGATCCCTTCAATTCCCAGGAATCCATTTGCCACTGCACTGCCGGTATCCCCGGAGGTAGCCACCAGCACGTGTACCGTCTGTTTCTCCTCCGAGAGAAAATAGGCCAGCATCCTGGCCATGAAACGGGCTCCCACATCCTTGAAGGCCAGCGTTGGACCATGAAATAGCTCCAATGCAAAGATATCCGGTTCAACCGGAACGAGGGGTGTATCAAAACTGAGGGTATCGTAGACGATCTCCTTCAATTGATCGGCAGGGATATCCGCTCCGAAAAGATTGGAGGCAACCCGGTAGGCCATCTCCTGGAAGGTAATATTGCCCATCTGCGCATAAAAGACCAAATCCATTGGGGTGATGGTTTCGGGCATGTACAACCCGCGGTCGGGTGCCAGTCCTTTTGTCACTGCAGTCCGGAGATCAACTTCCGGCGATAGGCGGTTGGTGCTGTAGTATTTCATAACTGTTTGTAATTAGCCAATTCGACAATGTGACAATTCGACAATGAACGCCACATGCAAATATTTTTCAAATTTCAATCTGTCCTATTTTCAATTATCCCATTTTCAATTACCACCTTGCCTTAATTGTCGAATAGTCGAATTATCTCATTGTCGAATAGTCGAATTATCACATTGTCGAATCGTCGAATTTTCAAATTGTCGAATAGTCGAATTTTCAAATTGTCGAATCGTCGAATTTTCACATTGGTTTCAACAAGGCTTCCATAAACTGCCTGCCACTTAGTACACCGTAGCTGCCTTGCTTGGCGGCTGCTTCGTCGTACCGGTCTACGGCATCCGGCTCGTTTCCGGGCACATAGATGGTAAAAGGCACTGCGTCACGGGTATGGGTGCGCAGCTTCCAGGGGGTGGGATGGTCGGGCAGCATGGCGATGGCGACAGGTTCTTCCATCGCGGCGCAAGCCTCCAGGAGTCTCTTGAGGATGCGTTGGTCGAGGTATTCGATGCAACGCAACTTTAATTCGTAATCACCCTCATGGCCCGCCTCATCGGTGGCCTCCACATGCAGGTAGACGAAATCGTGGTCCTTCAGTGCCTGGATGGCCGCTTCTGCCTTTCCCTCGTAATTGGTGGTATAGAGTCCTGTTGCCCCCTCCACCCTGATCACATCCATTCCTGCATAGACACCGATTCCCTGGATCAGGTCGACCGCTGAGATCACTGCACTACGCTCAATTCCAAAAAGCTGCTTCAGGCTTTCCATGGCAGGCTTGTATCCCGCAGACCAGGGCCAGATAGAACTGGCAGGCTCCTTGCCCACCGACTTCCTGGTAAGGTTGACAGGATGGTTTGCAAGCAACTCCCTGGAGCGGCTGATGAGGTGGTTCAAAAGGGTTGCGGTCTCCTCCCCCGACGGATCGGTTGCCACCGGAAGCAATGGTTCAAAAATCATTCCTGGCACATCGTGTGGCGGAGTACAGTAAACCTGCTTGTTGCCCCCCTTGATCACCAGCAGGTGACGGTAAGAGACGCCGGTATAGAATTTGACCCTGGCCGAGCCCAGGTTTTCGTTCAGATATTGAATCAAGAGATCTGCCTCTTCGGTGGAGATGTGTCCGGCCGAGTGGTTCAAAATGATATCTCCGGTAAGGGTGACAAGGTTGCAGCGCAAGGCAAGGTCTCCCTCCTCGAGCGCGACCCCGATACTGGCCGCCTCTATCACGCCCCGACCCTCATAAACTGCCTCCACATCGTAGCCAAGCACTGCCAGGTTGGCCACCTCGCTACCCGGATGGAGCGCTTCAGGAATGGTTTTCAACAGACCGCTGCACCCTTTTTTTGCCAGCAGGTCCATGTGGGGTTTGCTGGCAGCCATGAGTGGGGTCTTCCCCCCATACTCAGCTTCAGGCTGATCAGACATGCCGTCGCCCAGTAAAATTATATACTTCATCTAAATAATATTTCAGTAACAAATACCTTTTACGCTTTTTACAAGCAATGGTTATTAATGTGGAAATTGGAAAATGTGGAAATATGGAAATGATCGCTACGTTCAAATGCTTTTAAAATTTTCACATTTTCACATTTCCCAATTTCCACATTGCTTTTCAGATATTTGCGACCTTGATGAGGTCGGCGAACACTCCGGCAGCGGTTACTGCCGCACCGGCGCCGTATCCTTTGATCAACATCGGTGATTCATTGTAGCGTTCGGTGGTAAGCAGCACGATGTTGTTGCTTCCTTCCAGGTCGTAGAACGGATGACCGGGTCCGACAGCCTGCAGGGATACGGAGGCCTTTCCCTCATCAAGCAATCCCACGAAACGCCATCTTTTTTGCTCTTTCTCCAGTACCAATCTTTCAGTTTCGAAGTGTGCATCCATTTCATGGATGTCGCGCCAGAAATCCTCCAGTGTGGAGCTGAAATAGCGATCGGGAATGAACCGTTTTTGGACCACCTCTTCCTGACTGATCTTGTAACCGGATTCCCGGCCAAGAATGACCAGCTTTCTTACCACATCCACTCCGCTAAGGTCAATACGGGGATCGGGTTCGGAGAATCCCTTCTCCTTGGAGAGCCGGATGGCGGTACTCAGCGGGATTTGGCTGCTGAGGGTGTTGAAGATAAAGTTAAGGGTACCCGAGAGGACCGCCTCGATACGGACGATCCTGTCGCCCGACCGCTTCAGGTCGTTGATGGTGGAGATCAGTGGCAATCCTGCACCCACATTGGTTTCGAAGAGGTATTTGACCCCATGGTTTGCAGCCAGTTCCTTCAGTTCCCGGTAGGCATCGTAGTTGGAAGAGGCTGCCACCTTGTTGGCAGCTACGATGGAGATGAAGTTGTTTAAAATGGTATGGTATTGATCTGCCACCTTTTTCTCTGCGGTACAATCGACGAAGACTGAGTTGAACATGTTCATCTCTACCATGGTAGAACAGAAATTTTTCATGTCAGATTTCTCTGCCAGTTCGCCCGAAAGCTTTGCCGCGATGGTTGAAGGATCCAGCCCTTCGCGGTCGAAGATCATCTTCCTAGAGTTGGCTACTCCGCAGATGCGTAGTTTTAATCGGTGCTCTTTCTGCAATTTGAGTTGTTGCTGGCTGATCTGGGTAATCAGATCCTTCCCTACGGTACCGATCCCTACCAGGAAGATGTTCAACTCGATAAACGGGGAGAGGAAGAAGGACTCGTGCACGACGTTGAGGGTCTTCCGCAAGTCTGATTTTTTAACAACCCATGATATATTCTGCTCAGAAGCACCCTGAGCGATGGCCACCACATTGATACCATTCTTTCCAATGGTGTTGAACAACTTGCCGGCAATCCCGGCAGAATGCTTCATATTTTCGCCTACAATGGCAACGATGCAGAGATCCTCTTCGCTGCTGATTTTATTGATCAGGCCGGAAGCTATTTCCCGGTCAAACTCGCGCTGTATGGCCGTGGAGGCTACTGCCCCTTTGGTCGAATCTATGGCGAAACTGATTGAATTCTCGGAAGAGGCCTGGGAGATGAGAATGACATTGACCTCCTCTCTGGCGAGTGCCCCAAAAAGACGCATCGCAATACCTGTCACTCCAACCATTCCAAGTCCCTGTACCGTAAAAAGGGAGATACCGTCGATCGAAGAGATCCCCTTGATCGGATGTTCGGCTCCGGGATGGAAGACATTGCCAATGAGGGTGCCTTCCGCAGCGGGATTCATGGTATTCTTGATCTGTACAGGGATTGATTTCTGGTAAACAGGCAGGATGGTAGGGGGATAGATCACCTTGGCTCCAAAATGGGACAACTCCAAGGCCTCACTGTAGGTTAGCTGAGGAATGGGATAAGCCTTGCTGATGACCCTTGGATCGGCAGTCATGAATCCATCCACATCGGTCCAGATTTCAAGTTTCTCGGCATCCAGGGCAGCAGCAAAAAGGGCAGCCGTATAGTCAGAGCCTCCCCTGCCCAAAGTGGTCGGGGTGCCATCCATGGCTGAGGATATAAAACCGGGCGCAACAGCAGTTTTTGGGAGTCCGGCACAATTCTGACGGATCAACTGATAGGTAAGTACCACATCTACATTTGCCTTGCCATGACTGCTATCGGTACGGATGAGGGCAGAACTGTCAAGGAGGATCGCATCCAGGTATCGTGCAATAAAAAGTGAAGAGAGTCGCTCTCCGAACCCCAGCACCTTATCGAGGGTTTTGGGGGTTAGCTCGCCAATCAGACGCACCCCCTGGAGAATTTTCTCCAGTTCATCGAAGAGGCTCTTCATCTTGAGGGTAACCTCCTCCAGATGATCCTTTTCAAACAGACCAGCCATGATTTGCTCGTGTCTGTCCCAAATCCCCTCCAGTAATCCGGCGATGTCACCTCCTTTGGCGCCGGCTGTGGCAGCTGCAAGGAGCCTGTCTGTGACCCCGCCAACGGCACTCACGACAACGACCAGATCGGAATGTTGATTTCGAACAATTTCATCTATTTTCCTGATATTTTCGACGGAACCTACGGATGTTCCTCCAAATTTTATGACTTTCATTGATTTTGAATTACATTTTATCACAACGGCCCGGCTGCAAAGGTCAAAAAAAAATCTGAACCGAAGCGTTTCGATTCAGATTTCACAATTATTTTTACGTTAACTTAATTTTCCAGGGAGGGTGTGTAATTGGCAATAATCTTCTTTTCAATCTCTTCTGCCAATTCTGGATTGTCGTGCAGCAGTGCCTTTACTCCTTCCCTGCCCTGTCCAAGTTTGGTCTCTCCGTAGCTGAACCAGGAGCCGCTCTTCTTCACAATGTTCAATTCAACACCCAGGTCAATGATCTCTCCAATTTTGGAAATTCCTTCACCAAATATGATGTCGAACTCTGCCTTGCGAAATGGAGGGGCAATCTTGTTCTTGACAACTTTCACGCGGGTATGGTTTCCCTGAACCTCTTCCCCATCCTTCAGCTGACCAATCTTACGAATATCCAGGCGGACAGAGGCATAAAACTTCAGCGCATTGCCTCCGGTGGTGGTCTCAGGGTTGCCGAACATGACCCCTATTTTTTCACGCAGCTGGTTGATGAAGATGCAGCAGGTTTTGGTTTTGCTGATGTTCGCAGTCAGCTTGCGCAACGCCTGTGACATCAGTCTGGCCTGCAATCCCATCTTTGAATCACCCATCTCCCCTTCAATTTCCGCCTTGGGCGTCAGTGCCGCAACGGAGTCGATGACGATGATGTCGATGGCTCCTGAGCGGATGAGGTTATCGGCAATTTCGAGCGCCTGTTCTCCGTTATCGGGCTGGGAGATCAACAATTCATTGATATTTACCCCCAATTTGGTTGCATAGCCTGGATCGAATGCGTGCTCCGCATCGATGATGGCAGCAATGCCCCCCTGCTTCTGCGCCTCTGCAATGGCATGAATCGCAAGTGTCGTTTTTCCCGAAGATTCAGGCCCGTATATTTCGATTACCCTACCTTTGGGATAACCACCGATGCCCAATGCCAGATCCAGTGCAATGGAACCCGAACTGATGGCCGCTACATCATCGACAGGCTTATCACCCAACCGCATGATGGAGCCTTTGCCATAACTTTTTTCAATTTTGTCCATTGTCAGCTGCAAAGCTTTCAATTTCTCCAGATTGACTGCCTTTCCGGCAGCAACTGCTTTTGCCTCTTCTTTCGCCATTATGATCTGAATTTAAAATTTTAACTCCTTGATAAGTTGATCGGTATGATTTTTTGTATCCACCTTCTTTATGATCTGCTCAATGATACCTGCCTCATTGATTACGAAAGTGGTTCTGATGACACCCATGTAGCTCTTACCGTAGTTGAATTTTTCGCCCCATACGCCATAATCCTGCAGGATCTTTTTCTCTGTATCGGCAATCAGGTTGAACCGAAATCCAAATTTCATTGCAAACTTCTGGTGCGAAGCAGAGGAGTCGGGACTTACACCAACCACTTCAACTCCCTTCGATAACCAATAGTCATAATTGTCGCTCAGGTTACAGGATTCAGCCGTGCAACCGGGGGTATTGTCCTTTGGGTAGAAGTAAAGAATCACTTTCTTCCCCTTAAAATCCTTTAGTGAAACCAACTTTCCATCCTGGTTCAACCCTTCAAAGTGAGGAGCAGCAGCCCCTATCGTCAATTGTTCCATAGCTTAAACTTAAATTGTATACCTTACAAATTTAGGGTAATCCGACCACTTTCCGAAATCCCGAGGGTTAAAAAATCAATTAATCTGTCAGATCGGGATAAATGGGTTAAATTTGTATTTTTGATCCCGATAAAGCTTAGTAAAATCAGTATGAACAAAGTATTGACACTACGACGGAATTTGTCACTCCTGCTGTTTTTGTTGCTCAGTCCCATTTTATCATTTGGACAACAGACAGTTGGCAAGGAGACACTCGCCATTGATTATTTCAACCAGGGAAACTATGAAAAGGCTTTGCCCATATTTGCCAAGCTTGCACAAAGCTATCCCGACAACGCTATGTACAATTACTATTATGGCGTTTCACTGATAAAGAACAGCATTTTCGAGATGGCAGCCAAGGAGGCACTCCTCAATTCGGTTGTCGACAAGACCCCCTCCAATTCCAATTTCTATTTGGCCAACTATTTCCATGCACTTGGGGAGTGGCAGGAGGCAAAGGATTTCTACGACAGGTATGCAAAAGTAGGAAGCAAGTCTGAGAAGAAATCACTTCGGTTTGACTACTACGTCGATTTGTGTGAAAAGAAAACCAATCCATTTACCCCCAAAAAGAGCACGGATACAGCGCTCTTTGGCGAAAACGAGCTGAAACCTCCACCAAAAATTGACGAAAAGAATTACCCCATTCCGGAGGGACTGAAAACTGCGTGGTTCAATTTCCAGGTCAATGAATTTCTGGCCTACCACTCCATAACGGACTTTAAAAGTGAGGCAAGTAAAATACTCTTCACCAAAGCCTGGATCTGTACAGGTAAAAACGACTCCATACTGGCGCTGACCGACTCCCTTAGATTGGCACACGAAAACATTGCCAGGGTAGATACCAGGCTGGGTATCGTGCAGCAAATTGTCGATTGCGAACAGAAATCCTACCAGATCATGAAGGAACGTGAAAAATTCCTTGAACAATCCAGGGCCAAAGAGTCTGCCTATTGGGAAAGGGAGGGTAAAGCCACAGCCCTAGCCTACAATGCCTCCATCCAGGAGCGTGAAAATAAAATTGCCGAGACCAGTAAACAAGCCGAGGCCTCCAAAGAAGCGGTTGTACCCCCGGTGGCCATGAGGGATACCCTGCCTGTTAACCTTCCATCGCCCCCGGAAACAAATTTGAAGGAAGAGGAAAAACCCATACAGGAGAACCTGGTATACAAAGTCAGGATCGGAGCATTCAAAAACGGGGTACTCACTCCTGCCTTCAGGAGCGCTTATGCCAAAGTCTCCAAACTCCGGAAAATAGAAAAATACACGGATGAAAAAAAGCAGGTGGTTTATACGGTTGGAAATTTCACCAATCCAGCGGATGCTGCGAAGATGAAAGATCAATTGATCAGGGAAGGGATGAAGGGTGCCACCGTTGCAACCTATGACAAAACCACCGGTAAGCCTTACAAAGCTCCGGTACCAGCTCCTGCAAGTAAGACGGTCCAGCAGGAAGAAATGCCAACTCCTGTCACTACTGAAGTCAAGCAAGCTCCCACGGCAGGAGCCGAAAACCTCGTTTTCAAGGTTCAGATAGGCTCTGTCAAAAACGACCTTCAATCTACTGCCTTCAGAAAGGCAAAGGCAAGAATCAGCAAGACCACACAGGTTGACAGCTACAAAGATTCCAGAAATTATGTCGTCTATACAGTTGGCAATTTAGCATCTTACCAGGAGGCGACAAAGCTAAAGGATCAAATGGTAAAGGAGGGATTCAAGGATGCCTATGTGGCGGCCTTTCTCCAAGGGACCAGAATAAAAATGAGTGAAGCGCTGAAACTTTCCAAGGGTGATTGATACTTTTTTCCTATTATTGCAGGTCTAAACATTTAAACAGCAGTTTGTAAAATGGAAACTGACAAGTCGGTTCGAAACAAGAGTGACCATTCAGCTGGGGTTGACAGGTTGAAATCGCTTGTCCTGCACAACGACGACTACCATACATTCAATTATGTCATTGATGCACTGGTCGAGATCTGCAACATGGAACGCGTGCAGGCCATACAGTGCACCTATTTGGTTCATTTCAAAGAAAAGTGTGAGGTTAAACGTGGTTCAAAGAGTGATCTGCTGCCAATTCGGCGTGCACTTTCGGCAAGGGATTTAAAAGCGACAATTCATTGACCCTGACGTACATTTTTGGCCAGAGTTACAAGTTTCTCCCATAAATATTCAGAAAGGATCCGCATATTTTTGTACATCTCCCTGACTATCTTCCTGAAGATGGGCATTTTATCCTCTTTTGGCCAAAGCATGCCGGTTTTTAGTTGGTAATCCATGTAATCATCTCCAAAATATTTGACCAACAATCGTTCCTCCCGTTGTATTTGGTAGATCATGAAAGGGACAACGAACAGGGCGGCTACCGGACCGGCAATCCAGTTCTGGATCATGAAGAGCTGGCATACCGAAATACCCAGCAATGCAAGGTACATGGGATGCCTTACATAGCGATAGGCTCCGCTTTTGACCAACTCCAGATCCTCCTTCAACTCCTGGCCTGGTGACCACCAACGGCCCAAATCAGACATGGATTTGATAAATAACCAGACACAAAAAAGGTAGACGATCAACACCGGAAAACCCAGCCATTCCCAAAGGTGATAATCGGTGGACCCAAAATCGACGGAGAGCAGATAAATGAAGGGAATGATCTGGGTTCCGGTTAGAAGGAGGTAGAGGAAGATCCGCTTTTTCTTCTGGGCGCCAAGAATCTTCCTGTCAGACTCATAATTCTGGTAATAATAGAGTTCGAGAAGCACCAACAGTGCAATTCCACAAAGAAATATGGTTTCCAGAAATGCGCGCCCCATCTTAATCAGCTAGATTTCACCTGTAAATTCTGACACAAAACAGAACTCCGGGAGCGGAAACGGACCGCGGCTTCGTAGGCGCAATGTCCTGATCCACGTCTGTCTGCATGAGCCATACCGCTTCAGGTAATTTGAAAATGCAGGCAAAGATACCAACAATTTTACATAGTGGCATGTAAAATTCCGGTCGAATCGTACTTTCTGAAGCAGGCAAAGAAGCACTCCACTTCAGGACTATCCTGTAGATCAACCAGTAGTAAAAACTGAGAGAAAAGGGAACCTGCTTCAGATCAATTCAAAGTATAGAAGGACGCAAATCCATTTACAATATGCCTTTCCTATTAAAAAAAGTTAAATTAAAGGGTAGCTTGGGAGTTTGGCGCAACCTTTTTGCATCGGGGACATTCTTCACAACAGAACCAATCCTTCAATCATTATGAAACGAAATATATACAAGCAACTTCAGCTTCTCGTTGTCACAGCAACAGCAGTGTTACTTTTCAGCGCATGCAACAAAGAGGATGACCACTATTCAATTGGTGATTTCATTGTATCATTTGGGGTGGTGGAAAAGACCCCTGATTCTGCTGAAGGAAATTACCTGATTCGTCTCGACGACGGGAACAGATTCAGTACGATTGCCCCACCGGTCAATTCAGGGGAGATCAAGGCTGGCCAAAGGGTGTTTGTCAACTTTGCTCCCTACGAGGACAAAATTAACCCCGACAATTCGAAAACCATTTATGGCAAAATCAACCTGATACAGAGCATCCTTTTCAAGGATGTGTTACTATTGTCCAAGGTAAACAATGACAGTATTGGCAATGATCCCATTCTGGTAAAAGACACCTGGGTTACAGGAGACAGTATTTTAACGGTCGGATTTAATTTTTTCACCGAAGGTTCTGTCCACTACATCAATCTGGCTGACAATGGCGAAGGCAATGGCATTCAGAAGCCCTTTGTTTTTGAATTCAGGCATCATGCCAGGGGTGACCAGCAAATTTACAAATCTTCCGGATATGTCAGTTTCAATCTGAACAAGTACCGGCTGGCAGGTCAGCACAAGGTTGATTTCTATCTCCGATACACAAATTACGAGGGCAGAAGAATAGATCTTCCACATTCGATCAGCTACTAGCATGGCCTCAGGCAGCGTTGTGTGCATTTCCTTCCCTTGGTGATGCAACACATACTGCCAACAGGGCATATTGCTACCAGCAGAAAGACCGGAATTCATTTGATTTCTAAATAACCGCTTGCGGCGCATTTCCTGCAATTAATCATAAACACCAGTTTAAAAATCTGCTATTTTTACAAAAAAATAAGCCGATGAGAACTTTACTGACAGCAATTATACTGTTTACAGCCACTTCAATCTGGGCAGCGCAGCCTCAGACTGGCATCCAACAGGTCAAAAAAAATTTTGTACCGGTAACACCAAGGTTAAATTCGGACTTGATGACTCCGGAAGTACTTTGGTCGTTTGGCAGGATCGGCAGTGCCCAGGTCTCTCCTGATGGCAAGAAGGTTTTGTACGATGTAACCTGGTTTAACATAGCAGAGAACAAATCCTACAAAGACCTCTACCTTGCCTCCCTCGAAAATGGTACTACGGTTCGGATTACAGATACCCCTGAAAAAGAGTCGGAGGCAGTATGGCGGCCAGACGGCAAAAAAATCGGTTATATTTCAACTGTTACCGGGGAGCCCCAACTTTGGGAGATCAATCCGGATGGGAGTTCACCCAGCCAGATTAGCGCTGTAAAAGATGGAATTTCCGGGTTCAAGTATGCGCCGGACATGAAACACCTTGCCTATGTTGCCAATGTAAAACTGGATCAGGATGTACACGACAAATATCCGGATCTGCCACTATCCAATGCCAGGCTATACAATGACATTATGTACCGGCATTGGGACAGCTGGAGTGATGGAACCTACCAGCATCTGTTCATTGCAACTTATGGCGAAACTGGCCTGTCTGACCACAAGGATCTCCTGCAAGGAGAAAAATTTGATTCCCCGCTCAAACCGTTTGGAGGCACCGAACAGTTCTGCTGGAGCCCGGACGGGAAAACAGTGGCCTATACCTGCAAGAAAAAAACAGGTCACGCGTACGCCGTCTCAACCAATTCCGACATTTACCTCTACGCCCTGGGATCGGGCAACACCGCCAACCTGACAGAGGGGATGATGGGATACGATCAAAATCCGACCTTTTCGCCGGATGGAAAAAAAATCGCGTGGGAGAGTATGGAACGGGATGGTTATGAGGCGGACAAGGTAAGGTTGTTCGTAGCAGAGCTCTCTACGAGGAGGAAAATTGATTGTTCTGCGGGATTTGACCAGAATGTTCAGGGTTTGACCTGGTCGGCCGACAGCAAAACCATTTGGTTCATCTCCGACATTCAGGCCACGGATGAGATTTTCAAACTCGACCTCGCCTCCAAAAAGATGGCGAGGGTTACCGATGGGATTCACAATTACCAAAGTGTAGTCCTGGCGGGAGATCAGCTTCTTGCCTCCAAAGTCTCGATGTCACAGCCTGCAGAGCTCTATTTGGTGAATCCAAAAACCGGTGCAGACAAGCCTCTCACCGCGGTGAACAAAGCGATTCTTGACCAGCTGGCCCTCGGCAAGGTAGAGAGCAGGTGGATTACAACCACCGACAGGAAAAAGATGCGGGCCTGGATCATCTATCCACCCCACTTCGATCCAGAAAAAAAATATCCTGCCCTTCTGTTCTGTGAGGGAGGTCCACAAAACACCGTCAGCCAATTCTGGTCTTACCGATGGAATTTTCAGATGATGGCCGCCAAGGGTTACATCATCATAGCCCCCAACCGCCGTGGCCTTCCCGGTTTTGGACAGGCGTGGAATGAGCAGATCTCGGGGGATTATGGGGGTCAGAATATGAAGGACTACCTCACTGCCATCGATACGCTGGCTGCAGAACCTTATGTAGACAAGAACAGGCTTGGTGCGGTTGGTGCCAGCTATGGCGGTTATTCCGTCTATTACCTGGCAGGAATTCACCAGGGAAGGTTCAAGGCATTTATTTCACACAGTGGAATTTTCAACATGGAAGCCCTCTATTCCACAACCGAGGAGATGTGGTTTGTAAACTGGGACAATGGAGGATCCTTCTGGGACACCAAAAACAGCATCGCACAAAATACCTACAGGAATTTCTCCCCGCACAAACTTGTGCAGAATTGGGATACCCCCATGCTGGTAATACATGGCGAAAAGGATTTCAGAATTCCCTATACACAGGGAATGGGAGCATTCAATTCGGCGAGGCTAAAAAACATTCCGGCTGAGATCTTACTCTTTCCGGAGGAAAATCATTGGATCCTGCAAGCACAAAACGGGATACTGTGGCAACGGGTATTTTTTGATTGGTTAAACCGTTGGTTGAAATAATATTTTCAACAAAATTGTATATATTTACGACAAATAAATTCACCTGAAATGAGCACCAGAAGACTATACGACAAAGTAATGACGATCGTCGGAACATTGATGATCTTTTTTTACCTTGGATTGGCATATGTCCTTTTCTTCACATCAGCATTCAGTCATGTAGACGTGGCAATGAGGGCCATTTTCTCCATTCCGCTTTTGCTTTATGGTCTCTATCGGATTTTTGTAGCGTACCACAATATCAAGGAGAATTTTTTCGTTTTTGTTGAGGAATAAATGGTGATTTCTATTTCTAAAATCAATCTAATCAGGATTTTATTTAAACTCAATCTAAATTTTAGACTATTTTATACTGTTCTGGTTTGAAATTTAAATAGTTCACCCAAAAAAAAAATAAGATTGTTATATTTTATTGCCCTATAACAAATTTGATTTATTATTATTGCAACGAAATTTTAACCATTGTAACTATTTTAGTGAGACAGCATTCAATTAACAAGGTAATGAAGTCACGAATCTTCGTTTTATGTGTAGTAACTTTTGCGTTATTGCTTGGTATCCAATGCTCTAACCCGAAAGCTCCTTCCATTACGGAGACACCGACCAGAGGCAACATCCGCATCATGGCCGATGCTTCGTTTCAGCCACTTGTAGATGCTGAAATTTCTACCTTTACATCCCTCTACAAATATGCTCACATCACCCCGGTCTATCTGCCGGAGAAGGATCTGATTGCGGAATTTTTAAAAGATTCGGTCAAGGTGATCGTCTCTTCATGGGAACCTACCGAAGAGCAGAAGAAAGTACTGCTGGATGCACAAACAATTTTGAGGTCAACAACTGTGGCATATGATGCAATTGCATTGGTAATCAACAGGGAAAACATGGATTCGCTGTTTACCTACAAGAATGTCAATGATATTTTCACCGGGAAGCTATCAGAATGGAAAGAGATCAATGCTGCTTCCAAACTGGGAAAGATGGTGGCTGTTTTTGACAACGAAAAATCCGCCAACATTCGTTATTTCAAGGAAGAGTTCAGACTTGAAAATCAATTGCCTTCCAATTTTTACTCGGTCAATACCAACACAGAGGTGATTGATTACGTCAGCAAAAACAAGAATGCCATTGGCCTTGTAAGTGTAAACTGGATTTGTGACAGGGAGGATTCGGTCAGTCGTTCTTTCTCAGATAAAATAAAGATTGCGGCGGTATCCCAGCGGGTCTTGGATCCCGGCTCCTATTTTCAACCTGTTCAGGGGTCGATCTACGACAAGAGTTATCCGTTTACCCGGAAAATCAACCTGATCTCCAGGGAGAGTTTTAGTGGTCTGGGTTCTGGATTCATATCGTGGGTAGCAGCTGAGCAGGGTCAGCGAATTGTGCTGAAATCGGGACTTGTGCCTGCAACCATGCCAATCAGATTGATACAGATCAAAAAGTAACTTTTTAATATATTGCAAAATGATTTCTTACTTTTTTAAGAGAACCTTCGTTATTCTGGCAGTTGTAGTGCTTTGTGGTGCTGCCGGATTAAAGGCGCAAACCATACAAGATGCGATCACTGCCACCCACAATGAGCAGTACGACAAAGCGGAACAGATCTTGCTGGACTTGACCAAGAGTGCGCCAACCAGTCAGGTTTACTACCGTCTCGGTGAGAACACCTTGCTGAACTTCTTTTCAGATACAATCTCCAACTCACCAAAAGTGGTGGCAGCAGAGGCAACCGGATATTTCGAAAAAGGTATAGCCCTGACACCAGGTGATCCTTTGAATTATGTTGGGCTTGCAAAGATTTCGGCCTATCTTGGAGACAATGCCAAAGCGACTGAAATGCGGGCCAAGGCCAAAAGTTTCCTGTTGCCCTACAAAAAAGTAACAAAAATCCCAAATCCTCAGGAATATGCCTACACACTGGCAAAACTTGCTGAATCCTATATTGTATTTGAACAGGTAGATACCACCCTTGCCATGCCATTAATCCGGGAGGCCTTGACCATTGACCAGAAAAACGGCATCATCTATATCATTGCCGGTGACATCTATCTATTGGTCAACAATGGCTCCCTTGCCATCAAAAATTACAACAAAGCGCAGGACATTGACGTGAACTCGCCGATGGCCAACATGAAAATCGGTAGTATTTATTTCAAGGGTCGCAACCTGATGGCTGCCATCCCCTATTATGAACAAGCCATTGCGCTGGATAAAAATTACGCACCTGCCTACCGTGAATTAGGACAACTCTATTCAATGGCCGGTCGTTATGCAGACTCTAAAAAGTATTTCGAAACCTATCTGGTACTGACCAACCAAAATATCCCGGCAAAAATCCGTTATGTAAATGCCTTGTTCTACTCCAAAAACTACGCTGAAGTTATCAAGAACGTAGAAGATATTTTTGCCGTTGATCAATCCCGTAATTACCTGAACAGAATTGCAGGGTACTCCTGCTATGAAAAGCAGGATTATGTGAAAGCACTGGCTTACATGGACAAGCTATTCGAAACCCTCGCCGCAGACAGAATCCTGAAAAAGGATTACATCTATTATTCCCGCATCCTGATGAAGAAAAACCAGGGAAATCCAAAGGTTTTGGCCGATCTGGACAAGGCAGTTGCCGAACTGACCAAAATCAGGGAGAAGAACGAATCACTCAAAGGTCCTGCAAAAGAGAAAGAGAAAGTGAACGAGGCACCTTATGTTGCCAAAGTAAACGAGTTGCAGAAAACCATTGATGCAGCAAACAAAGAGCTTGACAAAGCCTTTGAGATGTATGAAAAGGCCATCGCATTCGAAAAAGCCAATGCATCAAAGGATGAAGATCCAATTCTGATCATGGAAAAGGGGAACTCCTATTTCACTCACAAGCGTTATACAGATGCTGCAGACACTTGGAAAAGACTGATTACCAAAGGAAAGGATAGCGAGGAGTTTTACCTTCAAATTGGCAAGGCCTATTACCAGGGAAAAGACTTCGACAAGGCTGATACTTTCTTCAATGAAATGTTGCTCAAGTATCCGGATTACCTGCAAGGCTACCTTTGGGCGGCCAACAATGCATCTGCAAAAGATCCTGATTCCAAACTTGGTTTGGCCAAGCAGAAGTTTACAGCATTGATCTCCAAGGCACAAATCGATTCAATCAAGAATGCCAATGAGATTTATGATGCGCTTCGTTACCTGGGATACAATGCACTGCAGGCAGAAAACTACGATCAGGCCAAAGCCTTCTACAACCGTATGGCCAACCTTGATCCCAACAACAAGGATGCAGTTATGAAAGCTTACAGTTCGATGGCCACCTTGTACATGTCTGTTGGAGAGTACAGCAGGGCTATTGAATTTTACAACAAAATCCTGAATGTAGATCCTGAAAATGCCCAAGCCAAGCAATCCATCCAATACATTCAGGCACTTCAGTCCAGTGCCAAACCAAAAGCCCATCCCAATGAAATTACCGGGATAATCAAGGACAGTTCCGGACAACCAATTGCCGGAGCATCTGTAAGGGTGAAGGATACAGCGGCAGAACAGTGGACGAATGCGAAAGGTGAATACAAATTCACCATGCCTGAAGCCTCCGCAGTACTGGTTATCAGTGCGAAAGATTACAAAACCAAAGAAATACCCGTCACAAAATCCAGGGTATACAATGCTACGCTTAGCAAATAATTAAATTTGGAATCAACAGAAAAAAAATAGAGATTCAAAAAAGTTTTATTTAACCACGAAAACAATTAAAAAGATGAGTAAAAATTCAGGTTCATTCAAAAAAGTGTTTGAGTCACTTTTTGCAACAGGTGCAATTGTTATTGCATTTTTAGTAGCGTATTACCTTTATGCAAACGTAATGGGTAGTCCTGTAAACTTTGAAGGTGGAAACCCTAACGGTCACCCGCTTCCAGGCAACTACATGGCTATGATTTATAAGGGAGGTCTGATTGTTCCAATTCTGATGACCTGCGTTCTTGTTCTCCTTATTTTCGTTTTGGAAAGATTCATCACTTTGACAAAAGTTCAGGGTAAAGGTTCTTTGGATTCATTTGTTGCCAATATCCAGGCTTTAACTTCAAAAGATAAAGTTGAAGAAGCCATTGCAGCTTGTGATGTTCAAAAAGGATCTCTGGCCAATGTTGTCAAAGCAGGTTTACTCCGTTACAGGGACCTCGAAAACGACAAATCATTGGAAAAAGACCAAAAGATCACCTCCATGAAACAAGCTTTGGAAGAGGCATCTGCTCTTGAATTACCAATGTTGTCCAAAAACATGGTTATTCTTTCCACCCTTGCTTCTATCTCGGTATTGATCGGTTTGATCGGAACGGTACTTGGTATGATCCGCGCATTTGCTGCTTTGGCACAAGCTGGAGCTCCTGATGCACTTGCTTTGGCAACTGGTATCTCTGAAGCTTTGATCAACACAGCATTCGGTATCACTGGTTCTACATTGGCCATCGTTTTCTACAACTATTTCTCTTCAAAAATTGACGGTTTCACCTTCAAAATTGATGAGGCTGGTTTCAGCTTAACTCAGACATTCGCAGCAGCGATCAGAAAATAATCGTCTGGGTTTAATCCTTTTGGTTTATATATAATATTAAAATTATCGCATGCCAAAGATTAAATTACCAACTAAGTCGCCTCATATTGATATGACGCCGATGGTGGACTTGTTCTCGCTGCTGCTGACCTTCTTCATGCTGACAACGACCTTCAGGCCACAGGAACCGGCTCCTGTCGATACTCCATTTTCTGTATCGGAAACACCCTCACCGGATGCAAATATCATGACAGTGGTATTGTCTGCCGACAACAGGGTCTTTTTCAATCTGGACAATGGACCGGATACGATCTTGCATTTCAGACCCAAGGTATTGGCCGAAATGGGAAAGAGATACAACATCACATTCACGGATGCAGAACTTCGCAAATTTGAGAAATATGGCGCGTCCTTTGGTGTAAACATCAAAGATATGCAGAAGTTTCTAGCAGCCACAGATTCTAAAGAAAGAGGACTACTGGAAAAAGGTATTCCAATTGATTCCACAGACAACCAGATGGCATTGTGGGTACTATTTGCCCGACAAGTCAATCCCGCTGTCAAATGTCTGATCAAAGGAGACAACAATGTTGAGTATCCTCTGGTAAAAAAAGTGCTGGATATCCTACAGGATAAAAATGTTAACAGGTTTAGCCTGATAACCAGCCTTGAAGTTGTTGAAGTAGTAGACGCTAAAAAGTAGTACCATGGCAGAAATTATACAAGAAGAAAAACACAAGGGTGGGAAGAAGAAGCCTAAAAAGCACGGAACCCACATTGACATGACGCCGATGGTAGACCTTATGTGTCTATTGATCACGTTCTTCATGCTCACGACTGCTTTTAGCAAACCCAAGGTCATGGAAATCGTTTTGCCTGAGAAGATCAAGAAAAACGAAAAAGTGGAACCCCCAAAGATTGCTGACAGTCGTACGCTGAACATCATAGTTGGTCCTAACGACAAAGTATACTGGTATCCTGGTAAGGCAGATCCTGCCGCACTTGTACCACTGCAAGAGACCGACTTCAGCGCTACGGGAATCAGGCAAATACTTCTTGACAGGAACCGCGCACTCTTCATGAAAATTACGCAGTTCGAGCAGGACGTTATCACCGGTAAGTTGAATATCAAGCAGGATTCCCTGGCATCAGCCATTCGTCAGCTTAAGAAAGATGATGATACGGGGCCTATTGTACTAATTAAATTCTACAAAAAAGCAAAGTATAAAAATCTTGTCGATATCATAGATGAGATGTCTATTGTAGGAATTGCGCGGTACATTATCACCGACATCAGCTGGATCGAAGATGGCATGGTAGAACGTGCACTTGGAATGCCGGTCACTGTTTCACCTACAGCACAAAAATAAAGATCGACACGTATGGTACAAGATAAACAGTTCATTCCCTCGTTCGACGACGTAGTCTTCGAACATAGAAACAAGGAATATGGAGCATATCAGTTGAGGAAAAAGTACAACCGTGTTGTTCTCATCTCTACGCTGATCGGCATATTTGTCCTTTCTACGATGATCATTGTCCCCTATCTTCAAGCAAAAAGTGCGGCAGCGCACAAAATGAGGGATGCCAATGATGTAATCGCAGAGATGGCCAACGACCTTCAAAAAGAGGAGGTAGCACCCCCACCACCACCACCGCCACCACCACCGGCTGAGCAACAAACAGTGGTTAAATACGTTGCCCCTGTAGTTGTTGACTCTGTAAAAGTAGAAGATCAAAGCAAATTGCTGATCTCCGACGAGCAGATTGAGACTACCGTCAACAAGGAGGTTGTGGAAGTTGTGGAAAAAGTACAGGAAGAGGTTCAGGAAAAAGAGGAACAACAGGTGTTCGTTGTGGTTGAGGAGATGCCGGAATTCCCCGGTGGCGAATTGGCCCTGCGTACATTCATCGGCAAGGCTATCGTTTATCCAACTGTAGCCCAGGAAAATGGTATTCAGGGAAAGGTTTTTGTTACTTTCGTGGTAAACAAGGACGGCTCTGTTTCCAACGCCAAAATTGCCCGTGGTGTTGATCCATCTCTGGATGCTGAAGCCCTTCGGGTTGTATCTACCCTTCCAAAATGGAAACCAGGTAAACAACGTGGAGTTCCAGTGAGGGTTTCCTACACCGTTCCAATTAGCTTCAAGTTGCAATAGAACTTCAGGTTAAATGATAAAGAAAAGGCCGTCCACTTTGTGAACGGCCTTTTCTTTATCATTTAACCTTTTACTTCAGTGCTTTGCCATACAATTCGTTGGCCAAACTCCAATTTACTACATTCCAAAAGGAATCGGTGTAATCGGCACGCTTGTTCTGGTATTTCAGGTAGTAGGCATGTTCCCATACATCCAAACTCAGAACAGGAGTTCCTTTTACCTCAGAAACAGGCATCAGTGGATTGTCCTGATTCGGTGTAGACTGGATGACCAGTTTACCTCCGGCAACACTCAACCAAACCCATCCCGATCCAAAACGTCCCAGGGAAGCCTTCTTGAACTCCTCCTTGAACTGTGCAAAACTACCCCAGGCGGCAGTGATTGCTTCTCCAAGTGCCCCTTTGGGCTCACCACCTGCATGGGGTGCTAATCCGTTGAAGAAAAAGTTGTGGTTCCATACACCTCCACCGTTGTTGCGGATGGCTGGTGGTGTTTGAGCAGTAACGGATTTCTGCAAGTCAAGAAGTGATAATTTCTCCGATGGAGTTCCGGCTACGGCTTTGTTAAGATTGTCGGCATAAGCCTTGTGGTGCCTTCCATAGTGAATCTCCATGGTCGTCTTGTCGATTGAAGGTTCAAGCGCATCAAATGCGTATGGTAGGGGATCCTGGCTAAACTGGGCAGATACAGTGTTTTCCATAACAAAAAAGAGTAAAATGAATAGTAAATTTTTCATGTTGTAATTATTTAGAATGATTATACACATTCATCTTCTATTACGAGGCAGATTCTTTTTTGTTTCTACTTAAACATTTTTTAGCAATTGGGAATTACTTTTACTTTTGAACTCTGAAATAAATAGGAAAACAACATTTCAAACATTTCAAACATTTCAAACATTTCAAACATTTCAAACATTTCA